>CBFDEA010000101.1:0-6454 GCA_965603695.1 uncultured Rhodospirillaceae bacterium
ACTGACAAAGCAGGACTTGAAGTCCGTCTTATCGATGATGGTAACATTCCACTCGATGCCGAAATCAGTTGCCAGCCGGGGGAACTGTTGGCCCTTGTCGGGCCTTCGGGTGGCGGCAAGTCGACGATCCTGCGCACCATCGCCGGCCTCAACCATCCGGGCCACGGCGTTATTCGCTGTAATGGCGACTTGTGGCTGGATACGGACAAGGGTGTCGATGTGTCGACCCAAAATCGCCGTGTCGGCATGGTTTTTCAGAGTTACGCCCTGTTTCCCCATTTGAGTGCGCGGCAAAATATTATCGAAGCCCTTGGCCATGTGGAGCCATCCGACCGCGCCAAGCGGGCCGAAGAATTGTTGTCGCTGGTCCATCTTTCGGGACTTGGTGAGCGCAAGCCGGGCGCCCTTTCCGGTGGCCAGCAGCAGCGCGTCGCCGTTGCCCGTGCTTTGGCCCGTGATCCAAAAGTTTTACTGCTCGACGAGCCTTTCTCGGCAGTCGATCAGGCGACCAGACAAAGGCTGTACAGAGAGCTTGTCGAATTGCGCAAGCTTTTGGGGATGCCGGTGGTTTTGGTCACCCATGATCTCGATGAGGCGACCATGCTGGCCGACCGCTTGTGCATTCTTCGCCGTGGCCGGACCCTGCAAAGCGGCCCGCCCTTCGATGTGCTGGCCAAGCCGATCAACAAGGAAGTGGCGCGGCTCGTCGATCAAAAAAATATTTTTCAAGGCACGGTCATCGGCCACGAGCAGGCCTTCGGTTTGACCAATATTTCATGGGGTGACATGACCCTGCAAACACCCTATCAGCCCGACTTCAAGGTCGGTCAAGTAGTCGATTGGTTGATCCCCGCGTCCCATGTCGCCATTGTTTGTGACGATGAAAATGTGGTTACCGGCGTGATATCGGCAATCGTCAGGCTCGGCGATATGGTCTCAATCTCGGTCGATATCAAACAAACGTCGAGCCACCCGCTGTTCATGTCGATACCGATCCTTGAGGCAAAACAACGGGGACTTGAAATCGCAGAGGAAATTTCCGTCTCATTGATAACCGAGGGCATTCATCTGATGGAGCCTTTGGCTTAGTGGCAAATCACCCGTAACATTTTCCCCTTACCATGCAGAGCAGGTCATTAATCTTGAAGTAGCTGGAATTGCGCGTTACTGGACATATCCAAAAAGAATGTTGATAGTATGGTTGTGGTGGGCATGAACGGGCGGGGCGTCAATGGTCAGTGAATATCTCAAAGAAACTCGTTCCCTCGGGGAACTCGATGTGCTCTTCGAGCAGGATCGTGTGACCGCCGCAAAAATTGCCGCGACGTCGTTCAAGCACGAAATTTCGGTGGCCATCACCAATATCAGCGAAATCAACCAGATCGCCAACGCGCGCATTATGGCCGACTGTCAGGTTGCATCCGCCAAGATGATGACCAGCGCCGAAATCACAGTGGCGAATCTGATATCCCAAGCCGAGATGGCGGTACTCGAAATCCGCAAGCGACTGGTCGACGATTCCTCCGATAGTGAAATTCCACATGACATGATTGTCGAAACCTCCCGTATCGCCACCGAGTCCATCACCGATACTGCTCGAAGTTCCGTCCAGAACATCCAGGACAACGCCCGCGACGCAATCAACCAGCTGAAAAGCCACGCGGCAAAGGCCATCGCGGAAATCCAGGGATTTTCCGAAAATATCGCCACCAGGATTGCGGGGGATGCTGAAGCCGTCAGGGCAAAGCTGCCCGAGGATGTGGAGGCACTGGCCGAGCTGGAGGCGCAAAAAATCCTTGAGACGGCTGCGGGTGTCACGGCGGATTTACACGAATCGCTCAAAGCGACGATTAGCCAATTGAATGCCCTCACCGATGAAGCAACCAAAACCATCATGGGGTCAGTGAGCGTCTCCGAGAAACGAATCACTGAGTCTCGCGACAAGGCTTTATTGCGATTACGTGAGGTTGTTGAGGTGTTATTTCCGGCCTAATCGTTCCCGTCAGTCGTGTGACTAAGGACTGTTTGGTGTCGAAAAGTCCGCAAGCTCCTCGGCCCGATCGCGCAGGATAAATTTTTGAATTTTTCCGGTAGATGTTTTCGGCAGCGGACCGAAGACGACCCTGGTCGGGGCCTTGAAATGGGCCATGTGCTCGCGGCACCACTGGATCACATCGCTTTCGCTTAAAGTATCTTCGCTGCCTGGTGTCGCGGTGACGAAGGCGCACGGGGTCTCGCCCCATTTCTCGTCGCTCATGGCGACGACGGCGGCCTCCATGATCTGCTCGTGCTGGTACAGGCAATCTTCGATCTCAAGGGAGGAGATGTTCTCGCCACCCGAGATGATGATGTCCTTGGAGCGGTCCTTGATCTCGACATAGCCGTCGGCGTGCATGACCCCCAAGTCGCCCGTATGGAACCAGCCACCGGCGAAGGCGGCTTGCGTGGCGTCGGGATTTTTAAGGTATCCCTTCATCACGGTGTTTGAGGAGAGCATCAATTCGCCGATGGTCTCGCCGTCGGCGGGGACCGCTTCCATGGTCTCGGGGTTGAGCACGGCCTGGGCGAACAGGGTCGGATAACGCACTCCCTGACGCGACATTTTCGCGGATTTTTCCTGTAAGCCCAAACCGCCCCAGTCGTCCTGCCAGGCGCAGACGGTTGACGGACCGTAGGATTCGGTCAGGCCGTAAAGATGGGTAACCTTAAAGCCCATACTTTCCATGGCGGCGATAACCGAACTTGGCGGGGCTGCGCCGCCGGTGGCGACTTCGACGGTTTGCGCGAAGACGACTTTGTCTTCGTCCGGGGCGTGGGCCAGCATGTTCAGGACAATCGGCGCGCCGCACATGTGGGTGACTTTATGATCCCTGATGGCCGGGAAGATTTTAGCAGGATCGGTCTGGCGCAGACAGACATGGGTGCCGCCAACCGCCGTCACCGCCCAGGTATAGGTCCAGCCGTTGCAGTGGAACATCGGCAGGGTCCACAGGTAGACGGAATGATGATTGAGGCCGAACACCAAAGCATTGCCCATGGCGTTGAGAAACGCGCCGCGGTGATGGTAGACGACGCCCTTGGGGTTGCCGGTGGTTCCCGATGTGTAGTTAAGCGCAATCGCTTGCCATTCATCGGCCGGGGGCTGCCACTGAAATGCCGGGTCGCCTTCGCCGAGGAATGATTCGTAATCCAACTCGCCGATCAGTTCGCCGCTTTCGGCCAAGTGATCATCAATATCGATAACGATGATCGGATTTTTCAGCAGTTCCAGCGCTTCCTTGATGACCGGCGAGAACTCCCTGTCGGTCAGCAAGACTTTCGCCTCGCCGTGCTCAAGGATGAAAGCGATGGTCGGCGCGTCAAGGCGGAAGTTCAGGGCGTTGAGGACGGCACCGCTCATGGGTACGCCATAATGGGCCTCAAGCATGGCGGGGGCGTTGGGCGACATCACCGCGACGCAATCGCCCAAGCCGACGCCGCGTTTGTTTAAGGCACTGGCCAGCCGCTTGCAACGCGCGTTGAACTGGCCCCAGCTAAAATGTTTTTCGCCATGAATAACGGCTGTTTTGTTGGGATAAACCTGGGCCGACCATTGCAGGAAGCTGATTGGCGAGAGGGGACGAAAATTGGCCTCGCACTGTTCCAGGCCCTGTTCGAAAATATTCTCTTGATCGACCACTACTCGTTCCTCCATTTTGCTTTATGGTTGAGCATTAACACGCTTAACGAAAAATGGAAGTTTGAAAATGCGCGCCGTACTTTGTCAGCAATGGGGAGAACCCGGTAGTTTAACCATTGGCGAGGCCGTGAGCCCCGACGTTGGGCCGGATCAGGTTAAAATCCGGATCCGCGCCGCCGCGCTCAATTTCGCCGATATCTTGATGGTTGGCGGATCCTATCAGGAAAAACCACCGTTTCCCTTTAGCCCCGGCCTGGAAGTGGCGGGCGAGGATATGGAAACCGGGCAGCGGGTCATGGCCGTCCTGGGCTGGGGCGGCTTTGCCGAACATGCCGTTGCCAACAAAAACGATGTCATGGTCATCCCCGATACCATGTCTTTCGAGGACGCCGCCGCCTTTCCCATAGCCTACGGCACCGCCCACATGGCCCTTGGCGAGAAGGCCGGGCTTAAAAATGGCGAATCGCTGATCGTTCACGGTGCCTCAGGCGGTGTCGGCCTGGCCGCTATCGACGTCGGCAGGGCTATGGGGGCCAATGTCATTGCCGTTACCTCGGGCGCAGAAAAAATCGCTGCCGTTATCAAACAGGGCGCGGATCACGTCATCGATTACAAGGCCGGGGACGTGAAAGAGCAAATCAAGGCGCTGCTACCCGGTGGCGGCGACGTTTATTTCGATCCCGTCGGCGGCTCATCGTTCGACGCCTCCTTACGCTCGGCGGCACCGGGTGCCAGGATTCTGGTGGTTGGTTTTGCCGGCGGCACTGTGCCACAAATTCCGGCGAATATATTGATGGTCAAGAATGTCTCGGCCATCGGCTTTTATTGGGGCGCACACCGTAAGTTCGCCCCTCAGCAAGTCGCAAGGTCGTATCGGGAATTGTTTAGCTGGATAAGCCAGGGCCGCTTGAATCCGCTTGCCGTCAGCACATACAATATGGACGATGTCAGGCAAGCCATGGATACAATAAAATCGCGTCAATCGATTGGCAAAATCGTCTTAAGGGGCTTCAGCGAATGACAGGAAAATTATCGGCCGATCTGAGCGGCCGCACGGCCCTGGTGACCGGCGCGTCGGCAGGCCTTGGCAAACATTTTGCGTTGCTGCTGGCCGGGGCCGGGGCGCGGGTCATTGCCGCCGCCCGCAGTGCCGACAAGCTGGACGCAACCGTCGCAGAGGTCGTTGCTGCTGGCGGTGAGGCTTTGGCCGTGTCCCTGGATGTTAAAGACGAAGCCAGTATAGCCGCCGCCATTGAAGCCAGCGGGCCGATTGATATTCTCGTCAACAACGCCGGGATCGCTTCGACCAAGCGGCTGCTTGATTGGCAGGCCGGGGACTGGGACGACGTCATGGAGACAAACCTGCGCGGTGCCTGGATGGTGGCAAGCGCGGTGGCCAGGCAAATGGTTGCGCGCACTTGCGAAGGAAGCATCATTAACATTGCCTCGATCATCGGCGAGCGGGTCGCCGGTGGCGTCATGCCTTACGCCGTATCGAAGGCCGGTCTTATCCAGATGACCAAGGCTATGGCGCTTGAACTGGCGGGCAAGGGGATCAGGGTCAATGCGCTGGCTCCCGGCTATATCAAGACCGATATCAACAGGGAATTCTTGCAAAGCGAGGCCGGCAGCAAGCTTTTGAAGCGGGTGCCGCAAGGCCGCTTCGGCGAGCCTGAAGACCTGGACGGTGCCTTGCTTTTGCTGGCCAGCGATGCTTCAAAATTTATCAACGGGGCGGTCATCGCCGTCGATGGCGGCCATCTCGTCAGTTCTCTTTAAAGGAAACAAAGAAAATGGATTTCAATCTGTCACCGGAGATCGAGGACTACCGCCTTCGCATCCGCGATTTCGTCGCTACCCATGTGATGCCGCTGGAAAACGATCCGGAAAATTTCGACGAGCACGAGATGCTTCTCGAAGGTCCGGTCAGGGTGCTGCGCGAAAAAGCCCGGGCGCAAGGCCTGTGGTGCCTGCAAATGCCAAAAATCAGGGGCGGCGCGGAACTTGGCCTGGTCGGCATGGCCGCCTGTTACGAGGAAATGTCACGCTCGCCCTTTGGCCCGCTGGCGTTTAATTCCATGGCCCCCGATGACGGTACCATGATGGTCCTGGAAAAAGTTCTGCCCAGCGAGGAAATGAAGCAGAAATGGCTGCAACCGCTGGTCGATGGCGAGGCCCGTTCCGCTTTCGCCATGACCGAACCCCATCCGGGCGGTGGTTCCGATCCCTCGATGATGCTGACGACCGCCGAAAAGAAAGGCGACAAGTGGGTGATCCATGGCCGCAAGCATTTTATTACCGGGGCCGAAGGGGCCAAGCATATTATCGTCATTGCCAAAACCTCAGACGATCCGCGCAAGGGCTTAACTGCCATCCTGCATCACGCCGACGATCCGGGCTGGCATATCGAAGTGGTTGATGAGGGGCTTGAAATCCCCGACGAGCAACGCTTGCTTGAAGTCGGCGATGGCCTGAAGGTGACGCAAATTCGCCTTGGACCGGCGCGCCTGACCCATTGCATGCGCTGGCTCGGGCAAGCCAAAAGGGCGCTGGAAATCGCCTCGGAATACACCGCCAAGCGCGAAAGCTTCGGCATCAAACTGGACGAACACGAAGGCGTTCAGTGGATGATGGGCGAGGCGGCGATGGATATCCAGATTGGCCGCTTGCTGGTCATGCACGCGGCGTGGAAGCTGGATCAGGGCGATTTCGCCAAGCAAGAGGTCTCCATGGCCAAAGTTCAGGTCGCCGATACCTTGCACAAGGCCATCGATA
>CBFDEA010000102.1:0-6453 GCA_965603695.1 uncultured Rhodospirillaceae bacterium
CTCACGATGGGCGAGGGCGATGTGATCCGCGAGGTGACAACGACCATCTATTCGACGAAGCGCAGCCACCCATCGAGCTACCGGGCGTTTGCTTCCGACTACGCCAAGCTGGGCGGTTTCATGGCCGGTAATATTTCCACCGCCTTCGCCTATGTCGCCGATATTACGACCCCGGAAAACCGCACCAAGGGCATGGGCGTTATCGGTGCCGCCTTCGGCCTTGGCTTTATCGCCGGACCGGCTATCGGCGGCATTCTCGCCGGTCCCGATCCGTTGAACGCGGACTTCCGCACCCCGGCGCTGGCCGCCGCCGCCCTGTCCTGCATTGCCCTGACCATGGCCTTTTTCCTGCTCAAGGAATCGCTTTCCGATGAAATCCGCAAACAGATTGCGGCAATGCCAGCCAAGAACCGTCGGCAGCAGTTTCGCGAGGCCCTGGCAAAGCCCGGTGTCGGCCTGCTGATCGGCCTGTCATTCATGGCCACCTTCGTTTTTGCCGGCATGGAGACAACATTCGCCATGTGGTCGGAACGACGCATGGGCTGGGGGCCGCAACAGAACGGTTATCTGTTCGCCTTTGTCGGGATCATGGCCGCCATGGTCCAGGGCGGGCTTGTCGGCAGGCTGGCTAAACGTTTCGGAGAAACCAATCTGGTTATTCAGGGGGCGGCGGCGCTGGCGCTGGGCATGTTGTTAATCCCGTTCACCAACTCTCTTGCCACCTTGCTTGGGGCCATGGTCATCGTCGCCTACGGCTTCAGCATCATCACGCCATCGCTGAATAGCCTTATCTCGTTGCAGGTGGCCTCTGGCGAGCAAGGCGGGGTCATGGGGGTCGGTCGCTCGGCGACGACCATGGCGCGCGTCATAGGCCCGGCATGGGCGGGACTGATGTTCTCGATCCTTGGTATGGACTGGCCTTACTTCGGCGGTGCCATGGTGATGACACTGGTCGTCATTTTAGGCATGCGAGGACTTAAATCGATCCGCGTTCCTTAAATATTGCTGATCGAGAAAGCCGTCGCAGAGGCCTGAGCCAGCTCACTTGAGAGCAAATCATACAAACTTCTACCGTCGCGGGTGTCGATCCAGGTGTTTTTTTCTTCATCAAAATAAAAATGCTTGGCCCCGCTGAGCGGCGACGACATCCAAATTTCCCTGTTTGGCGCCTGCTTGTTAATGACGTACTGGGCGCCGCTGGCAAGCTCTATATTGAGGATCCCTCCTTCTAAATCAACATCCATGACATCGCCCAGGGCATTGTCAATTTGTTCGAATAAGACATGCAGGGTTTTTTCAGCGTGAACTTCAAAGGCTTTGCTATCGACAGTCATATTGTAATTGTTCCAGGTTTTATTTAATCACGGCTTCGCGTCTGAGGGCCGTGTCTCGATAATTTAAAAATGTATAAGTTGTTGTTCTTATTCATTTTCGGTTAATATCTCCCGCGATAAGCTGGTGTTTAGATTCGCAGATGAAACGTGCAGATAGTAAGCCGCGCGGCATAATGCAATATGACCACTTGAACACACCAAGATGTCAGAGTATATAGAGCGGCTTATTTTCAGGAGCACAAAAAGTGAAGAAAGAAACACATCCAGACTACCACGAAATCACCGTCCAGATGACTGACGGCAGCACCTACGCGACTCGCTCCACCTGGGGCAGCGCCGGTGACACCATCAAACTGGACATTGACCCAAAAACCCACCCGGCCTGGACCGGCGTACATCGCCTACTCGATAGTGGTGGACAACTAGCCAAGTTTAACAAGAAATTTAAAGATTTCGGACTTAAACATGACTAATTGATCAAGGTCCTTTGATTACCTTGGTCATCTACTCCCCGGGGGTGGGAGCAACTGATGGCTCATCAAACTCACTACGAAGTTCACGTCAAGCAGAACGGTCGTTGGGAAATCCACGGCCGCCATACGCAGGCGGAAAAAGAGCAGGCTATCGAAGAGGCTAAGTCGCTGGATGGGCAAAAGCACATCCAGGCGGTTAAGGTTATTCAGGAAAGTTATGATCCTGAAGATGGTTCTTCTAAGGAATACAACGTCTACGCCCCGGGTCAGAAAAAATACCAGCCGCCGCGCAAGCAATCGAAAAAAGACGTTGCCCGGGAGGCGGAAGTAGAAGCCGCCACCGCCAGTGCAAAAAAAGGCAAGAAATCGGCCAAAAAAGGCCGCTCACTTGCCGGTATTCTGATGAGCATCGCCCTGATATCCGGGTTCAGCACCGTGGTCAGTGCCATGTTTACATGGTTTACCAGCATGTTTTTGGCAGATGCGGACATCAGTGGCAACGCCCAGAGCAATATCCTGTTCATTGTCTTCCTGTCGGTTTTCGTCATCGCCGCCATCCCCATGGCCATTGTTTTCCTCGGCAATAACGGCGACGACGACGATTAATCCTCCCATTCGTTAATATCCAACCCCCATTCGGGATATCAAAATTAGCCAGCTTGATTTATAGTTCCCGAAGTACGCCGGTATATTGTCTTTGTCTGATAACATATTGATATGTTGATATTGTTTCTTCGATAGATTCTGCAAAGAGATAACTATCGAGACTTAAAAAAAATCACCCGCCGTGGGGAACGGAATGGCTAAAGAACTTATTTTCGAGGTTCACGTCTATCAGAAAGGCCGTTGGGAAATCCAAGGCCGTCACGATGCCTCTGAGATGAAGGCTGCCATCGAGGATGCCAAAAATCTGGACCTCCTGCCCAATATCGACATGGTCAAGGTCATCCTTGAGGAATATGACGACGAGACGAACGAAACCAGAGAATCCGTCGTCTACCGCTCGCCCGGAATGGAAGACAGCGAAGATGGCCCGGTCTCCATATCCTCTCAGGTCAAGGCCGAGAGAAAGACCCGTAAGGCCCCTGGGCAGCATAATCCCTCGGCTGGAGCTTCGTTCTTTGAAGTCGCCCATGAAGAACCGAGCGCTCGGAGGCGCAAGACCGCACGTGGTCGCAAGGCCGGTAAAGGCCATAAGACCACTTTCGTCGGCGTCCTCGTTAAAATTCTCCTGATCATCCTGTTTTCGGTCACCATCGCCGCCGTGATGGCGGCCGGCCTGATTCAGTTCCTGCGCGACACCACCCTTAGCAGCAATGTGCAGACGAACATCGTCTTTGGCGCCTTCATCATTATTTTCCTGGTCAGCGCCCTTGTCATGTCGCTTAACTTCATGCGCAAAGATGAAATCGGTGGCCCCGTCATCAGGCACGCGAAAAAGCGCGCGCGCCCTGCCGCCGCACCGAAACCTGAGAAGCCCGAGAAGCCGAAAAAAGAAGAATTACCGAAAATAGAAAAGCGTGAGATCGAGAAGGACGAAGATCTGGACCCGACCGAGGAAGGCCTTGCCTCAATGGCCGGGGAAAATCTGAAAGAGGACCTCAAACAACCCGAACCAGAACCCGAGCAAGTAGCCCCCACTCCCGAACCTGAGGAAGACAAAGCAGAAGAGCCGGAATTGCCGGCCAGCCTGTCGGCCCACGCCGAGAAACAGCGCGTCTTCCTGATGACGTTCCTGAGCGAAGGCCTGGAAAAATGCCAGGCCGACACCAAAAAGCTCGACAGCTTCAACAAGTTCGGCCTCAACTTGTTCCTCGCCGGTGCCTGCGAAATCATGGGGCAGTCAAGGAATCTCAATCATTATTCGTTGACTAAAATCCTTGCGGAAACCGTTTCGCTGATGGGATTTAAAGCTTCAGACGCCGCCAAATTCGCCGACAAGTACGAAGATTACTTACTCGCCGACGCCCGCTATATGCAAATGTTCCAGGCCGGACGCAATGCCATGAACAGTTACATGGACAAAAACCCCGATGCGATGAAATACCTGGGCCAGTCCCTGGATGAATGGAACAAACCGACGCAAAGGGAAGAAAGCAGCGGACCGGTCACCGTACTGTTCACAGATATCGCTGGCTCCACGGCAATGACCCAGAATCTGGGCGACGCGGTTGCCCAGCAAGTCGTCCGCGCCCACAACCGCATCGTCCGCGAGGCCCTGACCGAGTTCAGCGGCAAAGAAATCAAACACACCGGCGATGGCATCATGGCCTCGTTCTCGACCACGTCGAACGGCGTCGAAGGCTCTATTAAAATCCAGATCGAGACGGCCAAGCACAACGAAAACAACCCGGATCTTCCTCTCCACATCAAGGTCGGTTTGAACGCCGGTGAGCCGATTTCCGAAGACAACGACCTGTTCGGTTCGACCGTACAAATGGCGGCGCGTATCGTCGACAAGGCCAAGGCCGACGAGATTTTCGTTTCAGAAATCGTCCGCGGCATCTGCGCCGGTAAAGAAATAAAATTCAAAAACCGCGGTCCCTTCGCAATGAAGGGGTTCGAAGAAGACCCGATCCTCTACGAAGTCTTGTGGGGCGATCAATAAGCGCAACTCGAAATAATGATGCCCAGGCCTTGCGGCCTCTCCTGCCCGACAATATATCTCCTGCGATGACGGATGCCGAAGTTTATGGGTCCGTTTATGTAACCTCGCTTTTTAAAAGGAGATAAAGACTATGCGTACAGTTGATTTCACCCCCCTACACCGTTTCACCGTCGGCTTTGACCGCATGCAGCGGCAGTTCGACCAGGCCATGACAATGGATGGCGCGCAAGCGTCCTATCCGCCGTACAATATCGAGGCCCTGGACGAAGAGCATTACCGCATCACCATGGCCGTCGCGGGCTTTGCCGAAGAAGACCTGGACATCGCCCTTAAAGAGGACACCCTGTTCGTCTCAGGCAAAGCCAGCACCAAGGATCAGGATGTTCAATACCTGCATCATGGCATTGCCGGACGCTCTTTCGAGCGCCGTTTTGAACTGGCCGATCACATCAAGGTGCTTTCCGCAGCCCTTGAAAACGGTATGCTGCACATCGCGCTGGCCCGTGAAGTGCCGGAGGAAAAGAAGCCGCGACACATCAAAATCGAGACGGCGAACAAGGCCAAAGCCTTGGAAACCAAGGCTGCCTGATGCTGCCTTAGCGGCCTGACAATGGAGGCGTGCAGGCGGTCGCTTGTGCGCCTCTTTTGCTTTTACGCACAAAGATGCTATGGTGATTCCACTCATTCAAGTCTGACCAGACCTTTGGGGGGAAATTGTTTAATGGAGAAGCTCGGCGCGACCTTCGTATTTTGCATGAAACTGCTTCCGGCAGTGGTCATTTTTACGTTGTTTCTCTCGTTCGAGGGAAATCTCCGCTGGCTCGCGCTGCTCGGCTTTATTCCACTTGTTCTGGCGTTCTGCAAGGGCTGCACCGCCTGCATGATCGAACCCGATCAAGGTCGGGAACAAAGCGGCTGGCATCCCGGAACCGGACTTTAGAAATTTAGCCGATAAGGACTAACGGGTCTCACAGGCCCGCATTTTGGCATAGTTCTCGGCACTCAAATCCTCGAACAGAACACGACGATCCTCTTCACTGACACCGGCGGCCTCAAGGGTCGAGGCACCCAGGCGCAGGCTCGATTCCACAGTATCGGGAATGGAATGGGCAATACCCAGAGATTCGAAGCGGTCGGCGACGTCCCAGTCATGGGCCCGGGCGTGCAGGGGGACATCGGGATAGAGGCGTTTCATAGTCTGGATCAAGCGCTCCGCCACATCCGGATCATCCAGCGTCACCACCATCAAGCGGGCGTTTTTGGCGCCGACCGCGCGCAGCACGTCAGGCCGACTGGAGTCTCCAAAAAACACCTGATAGCCCTCGCCTCGCCCCTTGCTTACGCCGTCTGCATTCATATCGATGGCGATGCAGGGAACGTCGACCGCCCTGAGCATGCTGGCGATGGTTTTGCCGACCCGGCCAAAGCCGGCAATCAGCACCGGTCGGGCCTCCTGCGCCTCCTCATCGAGCGTTATACTGGCTTGCTGATCGTCGACGCGCCCTGCAATGGCCTTGCCGATCCACACCATGATCGGCGTCACCGCCATCGAAAGTACGATCATCGACAGCAGCAGCTCAATCATATCCGCAGGCAGCAAGCCCTGATCGCTGGCCAGGGAAAACAGCACGAAGCCGAACTCACCGGCCTGCGACAGCAGGAACCCGGCACGCAGCGCGCCGCCAAGCGGTAACTTGGCCAAACGCGCCAGCACGACGATCAGCGCGGTTTTCACAGTCAACATCGCCACCGTGCCACCGACAATGATGAGCCAGTTGGCAGCCACGACCGTCGGGTCCAGAGTCATGCCGACGCTCATGAAAAAGAGACCGAGCAGCAAGCCACGGAAAGGCAACACATCGGCCTCGACCTGATGGCGGTATTCCGATTCAGCCAATAAGACACCGGCAATAAAGGCGCCCATGGCCATGGACAGTCCGATTTGTTCCATGGCCCAGGCAAAGCCGAGCACCAACAGCAAGGCGGCGGCAACGAAGGCGTCGGCGTTTCGACTGCGGGCGATGGCGCGCAGTAAAGG
>CBFDEA010000103.1:0-6453 GCA_965603695.1 uncultured Rhodospirillaceae bacterium
ATTCGGGGGTTGTGATCTTGCCTTTACGGATACTGTCCGACGAGGTCTGGGTCTGCTCGGAAATGATACGTGTGGCCAATTGCTCGGCCGACATTTCCAGCGAAAAGAAGCCGACGACGGCACCCTGTTCGCCGCCAGTCCTATGATGGGTATAGGCGGCGTTATAGGCGATGTTGGTGGCCAGCGCCGTTTTGCCCATGGACGGACGACCAGCCAGAATTAACAGATCCGATGGATGCAAACCGCCGAGCATGGTGTCGATATCAATCAACCCTGTGGTCACCCCGGCCAGCGCACCGTCGCGCTTGTGGGCGGCTTCGGCCATGTGCAGGGCGGCAATCACAGACTCTTTAAAGGACTGGAAACCGCCTTCGTAATTACCGGTCGTCGCCAGATCGTAGAGAACCTGCTCGGCGGACTCGATTTGTTTGGTTGCCTCGTCTTCGACATCGCCGCCGTAGGCCCGGTTGACGACGTCTTCGCCAAGGCCGATTAGCTCACGCTTCAGGTGCAGGTCATAGATGATGCGACCGTACTCACCGGCGTTGATGATCGAGACAACGCTTTCAGCCAGCTCGACCAGATAGTCGCGGCCACCGATTTCAGTGAGACTTTCATTCTGCTCGAAATAACGAAGCAAGGTCACCGGATTGGCCAGTTGTCCTTTTTCGATGAGTTTCGAGCAAGCATCGTAAATGAGGCCGTGTTGGGCAATGACGAAGTGCTCGGGAAACAGGAATTCCGAGACTTTTTCATATGCCTTGTTGTTGGCGAAGATGGCACCAAGCAAGGATTTTTCAGCCTCAATGTTATGGGGCAGGGTGCGAAAGGTGGGCCGTGACGGCTCGCCATTCTCGTTTACGGGGTCAGTCTGGGGCGGGGGGAAAGCTGTTGTAGACATGGCAAAGAAACTACAAAGATCGAGCGACTGCGTCGCGTGTTAATCATGTGGATAGCGGGGATTGAATCATCTTTTTTACAAAAAAATGGCGCCGCGGTTTCCCGAAGCGCCATTAATTTTTTGCAGAGGAAAGAGCGGACTAGTCGTCGGCTTTCTCTTCTTCGGCGGCATCGTCGGCTTCGAGGGGCTCATCTTCAGCAGCTTCGGCGGCTTCGGCTGCGGCGAGTTTCGCGGCGGCTTTCGCTTCGGCGGCGGCTTCCTCTTCAATGGCTTCCTCGGCGGCGGCCACTTCGATGGCTTCGGCTGCTTCAGCGTCTTCGGCTTTTTCGAACATTTTTTCGGCTTCGAGCTTGGCCTGGGCCGCTTCTTCCTGATCGATGCTAAGGACGGCATGACCGATTTCAGCCTGGATCTTGGCTTCTTCTTCCGAACGCGCGATGTTGGCAACGACGTTGACGGATACTTCCGGGTGCAGGCGGACCTGAACTTCGTATAGGCCAAGCGACTTGATCGGATGAGCCAGTTGAATCTGTTGGCGACCGATGGTGAAACCGCCGGCAATCACTTCGTCGGCGATGTCACGGGCGTTGACCGAACCATAAAGCTGTCCGGATTCGCCAGCCTGACGGACCAGAATGATGCTTAGGCCGCTGAGCTTCTCGCCAACCTTTTCGGCTTCCCCACGAAGCTCTAGGTTTTCGGCTTCTAGCTGGGCGCGCTGGGTCTCGAAGTGTTTGCGATTATCTTCGGTGGCGCGTAACGCCTTGGTTTGCGGCAGCAGGTAGTTGCGGGCATAACCCGGTTTAACCGAGACCACATCGCCCATCTGGCCGAGTTTCTCGATGCGTTCCAAAAGAATGACTTCCATCTTGCGCTCCTAGCCCGAATAACGGGCACTTAAAAAAATATCACGTTTCGTTTTTAGAGCAACCTGCGCTTACTTAAATGCAGCTTGATCTAGTCTTCGTCGTTCCGGCCTGGACCGGTAATAATAAAGCGTCGGCGCAAACCGACCCATTGTTCCAGTAACCCGGCCCCGATAACCACCATGGCGATCCAGCCGGACAGCAACAAAACCAAATAAAATGCCGCCAGCAACGTTCCCGTAAATTGAACTTGAGCGGCCACCGTGTGGACCACCGCCAAGCCGAGAAAGAAAAACGGCACGGCCAAAATCAAAGCTAGATTTCGACCAAAAAACTCTAACTCTCCCTGGCCCAGCAGCGCCACTGCGGCGGCTGCAATCAGAAACCAGGACATCCAATCCGGTAGCGTCAGGTCGGCCAATTTAGTCTTTGGCCGCGCAAGACGCTTGGCACGGGTCAGTATCGCCATGGCGATGGAGGCATTAACAGCCGTCATCATCACCCAAGAGGTTCCCATGTATCCCGGGAACAAGGGCGAAATCGCCTGGACAAGGTCGCCGCGTGCGGCCTCGTCCATGGCAGGCATCATGAAGGCGAAGACCTGACTTAAATAGGATTGCACAACCGCGTGCAGTCCCCCGTCTTCACCCAGCGACCAAACCGTCGCCACCGTATACAAGCCGGTGCAAAACACCGTCAAGATGCAAAGGATGAACCCAACCGGATACCATTCTTCGACTTTACCGTCCGCGCTTGGTTGTGTTAGCAGCCCTTGACGGACGATAACCCACGCCGGTAGGGCGTGAATCACTGCAAACAACAAACCCGACATCGCACCACCGACAAGGCCGGTAAGAATGATGCCGCTTAGCCCCGCCAGGCTTGCCGCCTTGGTGCCATGGTCGAGACCGACCAGGAGCAGTGGCAGCGGTGCCAGATAAACAGCCAGCAATGCGCCGGGCATTCCCGACATAAAAGCCAGCGAGGCAAAGGCGCTTAACATTCCGCCGCCTATAGCTATCAGTAAGTCCTTGGACATCAAATTCTCCCAGGGGCCAGACTGAAAATCAGGCGGCGCTTAAAACAGCCCTACTTAACGACGTAAGGTATCAAAGCGAGGAAGCGCGCACGCTTGATCGCCTTGGCCATTTCACGTTGCTTCTTGGCCGAAACAGAGGAAATTCTGCTTGGCACAATTTTGCCGCGCTCAGATGTATAGCGCTGAAGCAGGCGGACATCTTTGTAATCGATCTTCTGCGATTTGGCGTTTGAGAACGGGCAGCTTTTGCGGCGCTTGAAAAACGGGCGGCGTTCGCCACCACCGCTGTTGCTATCATCATCGCTCATGCGTCTGCTCCTTCACTTGCGGCTTCGTCTGCAGCCGGGGCCGGGGCGGCGGCAGCCGGGGCCGGGGCGGCAACAGTTTCTTTATCACTATTGGAACTATCATTGTCATAGCGGCGCGGACGATCATCGCGCTGGCGCGACTGCATCATCACCGATGGGCCTTCTTCGAAGGCATCAAGTTTGATGGTCAGGTAACGAAGGGTGTCTTCGTTAATGCGCATCTGACGTTCCATCTCGTGAACCGCCGCTGCCGGGGCATCTATATTAAACATAATATAGTGAGCCTTACGGTTTTTATTGATCCGGTAAGAAAGGGTGCGAAGGCCCCAATTTTCGGTTTTGACGACAGAGCCGCCATTGTCGCTGATGACCTTCGTGAAGGTCTCGCACAGGCCTTCGACCTGGGTCGCAGAAATATCCTGACGTGCAATAAACACGCATTCGTAATAAGCCAATTTATATCTCCCTCTGGCTTTTCTCATTCCCAAGCGGCGTCATACCGATAAGGACATAGCCAGGTCACATGACCCGGCAAGGAGTCTTGAAGGCGCGCAATATACACGAAAAGCTTTGGTGCGCAAGGGCTGATCAAGGGGTTTTGTCAGTCATTTATTTTTGCCCGCAGAGGGACCGTTCAGTTAAGGATTTGTAAGCCATAGAACGGCTTTGCCAACGGATCATTAACGGTTGCAAACGAATGACGCACAAAACACCATGACAATTGCCAAGGCTGACACTATATAGGGGCCGTTGTTTTTGGTTCTTCAATTCTTTTTGACAAGGTTGCATTAGCGCCATGCCCAAGAATATTGCCGCGACTATCATCAAGCTGGCCATTGGTTCCCTGCTACTGGGGCTGTTGCTGCGATTCTTTTCTGTGAGCCCGCGCAAGCTCCTTGAGGGACTCGGCGACACGGCCCTGGAAATTTTCGATATCATCGCCGGGATGCTGGCCTGGGCCGTTGAGTATATTTTGATCGGTGCCATCGTTATCGTGCCGATCTGGCTGGTTTTGGTGGCCTGGCGGTCATTCAGGGGCAAGTGAGCGAAGCGCTTTCTTTGATTCTTTATTTATTGTTTTCATTAAACACTGACAGGATTGGTTCTCCATGACGCTTGCTTTCATTTTTCCGGGCCAGGGTTCGCAGTGCGTTGGCATGGGCCGCGAGCTGGCCGAGACATATAGTGTCGCCGCCCGGGTTTTCGAGGAGGTCGATGAGGCGCTTGGGGAGAATCTTTCGAAACTGATGTTCGAAGGACCCGAAGACACCCTGACCTTGACCGAAAATGCGCAACCGGCGCTGATGGCGGTCTCTTTGGCGGTGATGCGGGTGTTGGAAAGCGAAGGCGGGCTTGATCTGGGTTCTGCTCAATCGAAAGTGAAATTCGTTGCCGGTCATTCGCTCGGCGAATATTCGGCACTCGCCGCCGCCGGCACTTTCTCCGTAAGCGACGCGGCGAAGCTGTTAAAAACCCGTGGCCGCGCCATGCAGCAAGCGGTTCCTGTCGGTGAAGGCGCTATGGCGGCCCTGCTTGGCCTGGAGATGGACGTCGCCACCCGCGTCGCCGAGCAAGCCAGCCAGGGCGAAATCTGCACCGCCGCCAACGATAATGCGAACGGTCAGGTCGTCATCAGTGGAGCCCTGGCAGCGGTCGAACGGGCCATCGTGATTGCCAAGGAAAATGGTGCCAAGCGCGGTATCCTGCTTCCGGTCAGTGCCCCTTTCCATTGTGCTCTGATGGCCCCGGCGGCGGAAGTCATGGCCGAAGCCCTTGCCGGGGTACGGATGCAACAGCCTGCCGTGCCGCTGGTCGCCAATGTCACCGCCAGTGATGTGACCGACGCGGCGGAGATCCGCCGTCTGCTGGTCGAACAGGTGACCGGTATGGTGCGTTGGCGTGAAAGTGTCCTGTTCATGAAGGAAAAAGGCGTTCAGGGTCTGGTCGAAATTGGTGTCGGTAAAGTCTTAAGTGGCCTGGCCCGGCGAATCGACGGCGATCTGGTCGCCAGCAATATCGGCACGCCAGCAGATGTCGAGGCTTTTCTCGCCACGCTTTAACGCTACAATAGGGCGATTCGAAGATTTCCTAAGGAGACACTTTATGTTCGATTTATCGGGGAAACGGGCGCTGATAACAGGCGCATCTGGTGGCATCGGCGGCGCTATCGCCAAGGCTTTGCATGCCCAGGGGGCGCATGTCGCCTTGTCGGGAACCCGTAAAGAGGCCCTTGAAGCACTTAAGGCGGAACTGGGTGCCAATGCGCACGCGGTCCCCGCTGATTTAAGCACTGAAGAAGGTCCCGCAGGGTTGTTCGCTGACGCCGTGGAAGCCATGGGCGGCGTCGATATTCTTGTCAACAACGCCGGGCTGACGCGCGATAACCTGTCCATGCGCATGCAGGACGCGGATTGGCAGCAGGTGCTGGACGTTAATTTGAGCGCCCCCTTCCGCCTGTCCAAGGCGTGTCTTCGCGGCATGATGAAAAACCGCTGGGGGCGCATCGTCTCGATCACTTCCATCGTCGGCGTTACCGGCAACCCGGGACAGGCCAATTACGCGGCTTCCAAGGCCGGGCTTATCGGCATGTCGAAATCCATGGCTCAGGAAGTCGCCAGCCGTTCGATCACCATCAATTGTCTGGCCCCCGGCTTCATCGCCACGGCAATGACAGAGGCTCTTGATGAGGGGCAAAAAGAGAATCTTTTGGGCAATATCCCCAGCGGCCGTCTGGGCAGTGTCGAAGACATCGCCGCCGGTGTCGTCTACCTGAGCAGCGAGGAGGCCGCCTACGTAACCGGACAGACCCTGCATATCAATGGCGGCATGGCTATGATATGATCGTTTGAGGGCTTTCATTTTGGCCTCTGGTATCGTTAAATAAAGTATGTTAGGTAACGAATGCTTTTGCGGTTTTGCTCAGTTTTAAGCCCAGTTTTAAGCAACGAACCGCACACAAGAAATCGAATTAAACAAATAATCTCAACAAATAGTTTTCAAGGAATAAGTAGATATGAGTGATGTCGCAGATCGCGTAAAAAAGATCGTTCTCGAACACTTGGGCGTAGACGAGGCTAAAGTCTCCGAAAACGCCAGTTTCATTGATGATCTGGGTGCCGACAGCCTGGACACGGTAGAGCTGGTGATGGCCTTTGAAGAAGAATTCGGTTGTGAAATTCCCGACGACGCCGCCGAGAAAATCCTGACCATCAAAGACGCCATCACTTTCATCGAAGCGAACACCTGAGTGCTTGTATGGTCGCCCGTTGGCGGTCATTTAAGGGCTCGTTCATCATGACTGGTTCACCATGAGACGTGTAGTTATTACCGGTTTGGGTA
>CBFDEA010000104.1:0-6395 GCA_965603695.1 uncultured Rhodospirillaceae bacterium
AATGTTTATCGTGGGCAATACTGAGGTTGGTCATCATCGCGTCTCCCCATACTGTATCGGGCCGTCGAAACAGAAGCTCGGGGACCTAAAACCACTAAATATGGGGTGAAACCCGATATATGGTGGAAAACCCCCCGCGCACCACTAGGGATAGCCTAACCAATTGGGGAGTCCGGACGCAAGGACGGAATTGTCTTAAGCAAAGATTAATTGTGGATAAGACAGCCAGCCTTACCCATTTGACCGGGTGTTGGCGGCACGAATTGCGTGGCCGGGCGGGGCTTTGTTTAGGGCTTTTTGGCTTTTTTCGCCGGGGCCTTCTTTGCCGTAAGCTTAGCCTCCAGCTTTTTCACTCGGGCGCTCAGTTTTTCCTGTTCCGTGCGGGCCTTGGCGGCGACAGCCTTGACCGCTTCAAACTCCTCGCGGCTGACCAGGTCGGCCTCGCTGAGCAGGCGCTGCAATTGCTGGCGGACAAGATTTCCGGCTTCAGACTTCATACCGACAAGGGTCGAGGCGGCGCCGCCTGCGACTTTCGCCAGATCGTCGAGAATACGGTTGGATGTCTGCATTGAAGTCACTCCGAAGATAATCAGGGTACTCATTATGCGCTTTGGCAATGCCGTTAGCAACGCCTCACCGCTTGCCCCATATTGACGCGGGCCTTATAACCTTAAAACACCTGAAACGAAACTAGGATAGTCCATGTACGTGGTAACGGGCGGGGCCGGGTTCATCGGCTCCAACATCGCCGCCTCCATCGAAGAGCGCGGCCTCGGCAAAGTCGTCGTTTGCGATTGGCTTGGCGATGGTGACAAGTGGCGCAATGTAGCCAAGCGGGAACTGACCAATATCATCGATCCGGCAGACCTGTTCGACTATCTTGGCGGCAACGAATACGGCATTAAAGGCATCATCCACATGGGTGCCATTTCCTCGACGACGGAAACCGACGCCGACCTGATCTTCGACAGTAACTTCAGGCTTTCCCTGGATTTGTGGAACTGGTGTACCGCCCATCATGTACCGCTGATTTATGCCTCATCGGCGGCGACTTACGGCGACGGCGCGCACGGTTTCGCCGATGATCCCGATCTTGCGGCGCTGGCCAAACTGAGGCCGCTCAATCCTTACGGCTGGAGCAAGCACCTGTTCGACCGCCGGATCATGCGGATGCTCGAGAACGAGGAACCCAACCCGCCACAGTGGGCCGGACTCAAGTTCTTCAATGTTTATGGCCCCAACGAATATCACAAGGGCTCCATGCAGAGCGTTGCCTCGAAAGTCTTCACCGACGCCAGTGCCGGCAAGACCGCGACCTTGTTCAAGTCGCACCACCCGGATTACGCCGACGGCGGCCAGCTTAGGGATTTTGTCTGGGTCGGCGACTGTGTCGATATCGTCCTGTGGTTACTGGAAAACCCGGATGTCAGCGGCCTGTTCAATTGCGGCACCGGTCAGGCGCGGTCTTTCCACGATCTGGTTACCGCCGTCTATGTGGCCATGGGTAAAGAGCCGGATATCAAATTTGTGCCGACGCCCGAAGAAATCCGCGACAAGTACCAGTATTTCACGCAAGCCGACATGGCCCGCCTGAAAGCCGCCGGTTACGATAAACCATTCACCTCATTGGAAGACGGCGTCGGGGCTTATGTTAAAGATTTTCTGGCCACCGACGAGCGCTATAAATAATTAATATGAGCCTTCTCGCCCTGCCATATCCAAGCATCGACCCGATTATTTTTGAGGTCGGCCCGTTGGCCATTCGCTGGTACTCGCTGGCCTATATCGGCGGCCTGTTGTTTGCCTGGCGCTATATGGTCCATCTCGCCGCCCGCCCGCCGGAAGTCGCCAGCCGTGAAGCGATCGACGATTTCCTCGTCTGGGCGACCCTCGGTGTGGTCCTCGGTGGCCGCGTCGGCTACACGCTGTTTTACAATTTCGATTACTACGTCGCCAACCCGCTGGCCGCCCTGCAAATCTGGAACGGCGGCATGTCTTTCCATGGCGGCGTGCTTGGGGTCATTGTCTCAGGCCTTATTTTCGTCAAGCGGCGGAACATACCGGCCTTGCGATTCGCTGATATCGTCGCCTGTGCGACTCCGGTCGGTCTGATGCTGGGCAGGCTGGCCAATTTCATCAACGGCGAGTTGTTCGGCCGCGTCAGTGATGTTTCGTGGGCCATGGTGTTCCCGCGCGGCGGGCCCGAACCGCGCCATCCAAGCCAGCTTTATGAGGCATTCCTTGAAGGCTTGGTGCTGTTTTGTCTGCTTTATATATTGTCCAAAAACGAGGCCATTCGCAGCCGTCCCGGCGTCTTGACCGGCGTTTTCCTGATTGGTTACGCGGCGGCCCGGGCTTTTGTCGAACTGTTCCGCCAGCCCGACGCCCATCTCGGCATCCTCGCTGCCGGGCTGACCATGGGGCAGTGGTTGTCGTTGCCGATGATCCTCGGCGGCCTGTTCCTGATACTTCGTGCAAAAAAAGAGAGTTAAAAATTAAATGTCACTGGAAGAAATTCTGATTGAGCGAATTCGTGAAACCGGGCCGTTAAGTATCGCCGACTATATGGAGCAGGCGCTGGCCCATCCCGAGTACGGCTACTACATGCGCCAGGATCCGTTCGGGGTCAGCGGCGATTTCATCACCGCCCCGGAAGTCTCGCAGATGTTCGGCGAACTTATCGGCCTGTGGGCCGGTGTCGCCTGGTTAGCCGCAGGCAGTCCCGAGACCATCAATCTGGTCGAACTGGGACCGGGCCGGGGCACCTTGATGGCCGACATGCTGCGCGCCGCCTCGCTGGTCGATGGCTTTCGCGACGCCATCGAGGTGCATCTGGTGGAAACCAGCCCGGCCTTAAGAGACGTCCAGCAGGAGACCTTGGCCAGTGTCAACCCGGTCTGGCACCGGGCTTTCGCCGATGTCCCCGAAGGGCCTTTGATCGTTATCGCCAATGAATTTTTCGATGCCTTGCCGATCGAACAATATTTCCATGCCGGTGAATACTGGTGTCCGCGCGTGGTCGATATCAAACCCGACGGCGACGGCCTGTGCTTTGTCTTACTGCCCCCCTTCGACGCACCGGACTAGCCACCGGGACTGATCGACGCCCCGGCCGATGTCATGGTCGAGGTTTGTCCCGCGGCCCTCGACATCGCCGAAGATATCAGCCGCCGTATCGCCGATAACGGCGGCTCCGCTCTGTTCATTGATTACGGCCATGGCCAAAGCGCCCCCGGGGAGACCTTGCAGGCCGTTAAAAGCCATAACTTCCACGATCCGCTGGTCGATCCCGGCAGCGCCGACCTGACGGCCCATGTCGACTTCGGGGCGTTGGCCCACCGGGTTTTCGCATCCGGCGCCAGGGCCTTGGGACCGGTCACCCAAGGGGACTTTCTAAACACGCTGGGCATTGTCGAGCGGGCTCAGACCCTGCGCGAAAACGCCAGTCCGGAGCAGGCAGAAGACATCGCCCTGGCTTTAAAAAGGTTGGTCGACACCGAAGAAATGGGCGAACTGTTCAAGGTCATGGCAGTGACCGGCCTTGAGGCCCCGCCGCCGCCGGGCTTTGAATAGAGCAAGGCCTTTCCCTGGGGGGCATAAAAAAAGCATAATAGCGTCATGTTGATAGCTTCAAACCTTGCCGCCTTAAGCGGCGTCCGTCATGGCTTTTTCACCCGCAAGGGCGGCGTCAGTGCGGACGGATCAGGCGATATGGATGGCCTAAACTGCGGTTTCGGTTCTGACGATCGTCCGGAAAACGTCGCCGAAAACCGCCGTCTGGCGCTTGCTCGATTAGGGGTTGAGGGAGATCTGGTCACCGCCTATCAGGTCCATTCGGCCAAGGCGGTGCGGGTCGAAGGACCCTGGCCCGGCGAAGCCGCGCCCAAGGCCGACGCCATGGTCAGCCGACAATCAGGAGTCGTGCTGGGCATTTTGACCGCCGACTGTGTGCCGGTGCTGTTTGCCGATGCCAGCGCCCGCGTCGTCGGTGCCGCCCATGCCGGTTGGCGCGGCGCGCGCGACGGGGTGTTGCAGTCGTGCCTCGGCGAAATGGTGGCGCTGGGGGCCAATCCGGCAAACATCGACGCCGCCATCGGTCCCTGCATCGCCCAGGCATCCTATGAAGTGGGGCCGGAATTCCATCGGGATTTCATCGATCAGGACGCCGCCAACGCGGCTTTTTTCAAAGCCGCCAAACGGCCCGACCATTTTATGTTCGATCTGCCGGGTTACGTCGCCCAGGTATTGTCGGGACAGGGCTTGGCGTCGCTGACAAATTTGGCCGTCGATACCTGCGCCGATTCTGAGCGCTTTTACAGTTATCGCCGCTGTACCCTGAACGGCGAAAAAGATTATGGTCGGCTGTTGTCGGCAATCGCATTGGAGCAACCTGCCCTTAAGTGAGGGCAGATAAGGTGCTCTAACGTAATAGAATCGATCAAATGACGTGCCATCGGGAGATGGCACTTTGACCTAGGAGGATTGAGGAATGGCCCTGCATTTCAGTGAACAGGAACTGGCCGGACGGCGTGCCCAAGCGTGTGCGCAGATGGCCAAAAGCGATCTCGATGGTTTGCTGATCTTCCGTCAGGAAAGCATGTTCTACCTGACCGGCTACGACACCTTCGGCTATGTCTTCTTTCAGTGCCTGTACCTGGGGGCGGACGGCACCATGACTCTGCTGACCCGCGCCCCGGATTTGCGGCAGGCCCGTCATACCTCGGTGATCGAAGACATCCGCATCTGGGTCGATGGCCCCGACGCCAGCCCGGCGAACGAACTGGCGAGCATTCTCGAAGGCCACGGTTTGCGCGGCAAGCGTCTCGGTGTCGAGTGGGAATCCTACGGCCTGACCGCCTTGAATGGTCAGCGCCTGAGCGCCGCGATGGACGGTTTGTGCTCGCTTGAGAATGCATCGGATTTGGTCAGCCGCCTGCGCCTTGTCAAAAGCCCGGCGGAGATCGCTTACGTTAAGCGCGCCGCCGAACTGGCCGACGACGCCCTTGATGCGGCGGTGGCGCGGGCCGGTCCCGGTGCCTTCGAAGGCGATAGTCTGGCGGCCATGCAGTCAGCCGTGTTCCGTGGCGGCGGCGACGATCCGGCCAATGAGACGATCATCGGGTCGGGTCCCGACGCCCTGCTGTGCCGCTATTTCACTGGCAGGCGGCATCTCGACGCGCAGGATCAACTGACCCTGGAATGGGCCGGGGTCTACCGGCATTATCACGCCTGCATGATGCGGACGATTTGCATCGGCACCCCCCCGGCGCGCCAGCTGGCGCTCTATGAGGCGGCCCGCGAAGCCCTCGAAGCGGTGACCCAGGCGCTGGTCCCCGGACGGCCTATCGGCGAGGCCTTCGATGCGCATTGTGATGTGCTTGACCGGCACGGCCTGGCGGCGCACCGTTTGAACGCCTGCGGCTATTCACTGGGCACGACTTATGCGCCGAACTGGATGGACTGGCCGATGCTCTATCATGACAATCCGGTGATCGCCGCTCCGGACATGGTGTTTTTCATGCACATGATTATTTTCGACAGCGACGCCGGGCTGGCCATGACCCTGGGGGAAACCGTGCGGGTTACCGATACGACGCCGCAGCGGCTGTCGCGCTCGTCGCTGGATTTAATCAGGAAGTAATCATGCCATACCTGTTTTTCATGCTGGTGATCCCTTTGCTTTTCATGCTTGCCCTGTGTATTGCGGGGTAGCGGATGGCGCGTGCCCTGACCCCGCTTTTGTTGTTGTTGCTGGCGGCTTGCACACCGGCTGAACGGATGCTGACCTTCGCGCCGCTGGAACCGAAGGTCGAAGTCGCCAAGATCACCGACGTTCGGGTTGAACTGGTCCAGGGGCCGGCCCTGCCTATGGCCAAACTGCTGTCCAGCGCCGTCGCCGCCGGATTGTTCGAGCACGGCGTCAAAACCTCGATCAGGCCCAATGAAATCAGCCGCTATGTGCTTAAAGGCAGGGCCGAGGCCAATTGGGATGACGCCCGGGTTCCCTTCGTGATGCTGATCTACTGGACTCTGGTCGATTATAAGGGCGAGACCATCGGAGCCTATACCCAGGGCGTCCGGGGGGCCCGTTGGAAGTGGGAATACGGCGATCCGCGAATCATCAGCGCCGTCGGTAACGGAGCGGCCAAACCGCTGGCGGCAATGATTGTTGACGATGTCGAAGCGCCTTTGCCGGAATTGTTATTGGGGGCGGGAATCCTCGTCAATCCGGTGCTCGGCGCGCCCGGCGATGGCAATGCCGCCTTGCGTCAGGAAATTGTCGCGGCGTTGCGGGCCGCCGATGTGACGATCACCGAGGACAAGCGGCAAGCCAGCCTGACGCTTTCCGGACAGGTCGGCGTGCAACCCATAGGCGGCAATCAGGACAAGGTGCT
>CBFDEA010000105.1:0-6379 GCA_965603695.1 uncultured Rhodospirillaceae bacterium
TTCAAGGTGTACTACTTCAGTATCGTGGGGCGGGACGACCCCGCGCGCTACGAGACGCTCAAGGAAATACTGCCCGATGGCCACCATTGGAAATTGCACTTGCGGGCCAGCTCGCCGGCTTTCGCACATTCGCTGGTGCCGGGTTTGCCGTGCTCATCGCCGATGCTGTCGAGTATTTCTTCTTCCGTGCGGTCATTGAAGCTTTGGTCGTAACGCATGCGATAGGCTTTCTCTTTGCCAGCGATGGTGAAGAACCAGACGGTATAATGGGCGTCTTCGAAGCTGAAGGACGCCGCGGTCTCGCCGCGGCCAAGGCTTTTCAGATTGATGTTGGGGTGTTTTTTTCGGACCACGTCGGTCGACATGCCGAGGCTGACACCGCCGAGCTTGAAGGTCTGTTCCAGCTTGTCCTTGAGGAAGAACATTTTGCGCCAGTCGATTTGCGCGCCGATATTGGTCTCGAATGTCAGGAAACCGATCAACGCCAGTATGGCGGCAAGGCAAAAGAATAACAGGGTCTTGATGCTGCCGGTGTCGGACTTGCGACGCCCGCGTTTGCTGACGCGGCGCCTATCAACGCGGCGATCGGTGCGGGCCCGCCTGTCGCCTTGTCGCTTTTCGGGGTGTGGGGTCTGTGTCGCCATAACCGTTAGGGTCCGTTTCGTGTTGGACAATTTATTTTCGGCATTTTCTCACAAAAGACCGAGAACTCCGAAATTATTCTTTAAAAACAATATTCAATAAAAATATTTGTAATGTGTCGCAAGGCTGGCGCGGTCAATCCCGGCCACCATTCCAGCGTTCGATCAGTTGGTGGTCGAGGCCCAGGTGATCGAGGGCGCGTCCGACCGTTTGGCGGACAATGTCGTCAATGGTTTGCGGTTTGTTGTAAAAGGCCGGTACCGGCGGCATGATGGTCGCCCCGTAATCGGCGGCCCTGACCATCAATTCCAGATGGCCTTTGTGCAGCGGTGTCTCGCGGACCAGCAAAACCAGGGGACGGCGCTCTTTTAAGGTGACGTCGGCGGCGCGGATCAGCAGGTTGTGATCGAAGCTGTTGGCGATGCCGCTTAAGGTCTTGATCGAGCACGGCGCGACAATCATGCCGTGGGTGCGAAACGAGCCGCTGGCTATGGACGCGCCGATATCCTTGACGTTGTGAACGGCGCTGGCGAGGGTGCGCAGGTCGTCGAGCTTCAAGTCGGTTTCAAGCTCAAGGGTGCGGACCCCGGCCTCGCTGATAATCAGGTGCGCCGCCTGGCCAAGCTCTTTAAGGGCGCGCAGGGTTTCGATGCCATAAACAATCCCGGTCGCACCGGAGATACCGACGATAACCGGCAGATTTTCTTGTCGCGACATTTTAAGTCTCCATTCAGTGCTTCTTAACTACCTGTCGTTAGCATTTTGTGCAACTAGATCAATCTGCCGTCCGGTGTTTATTGTCGGACTCATTAAAAAAAGATATAAAGGCTTGATGAGACATATTTTTTCCATAGTGATGCTGGCCGGGCTTGTTGTTGTGGTGACGGCTTGCTCGACGCCGCCGTACATCCACAAGTCCGGACAATTCAATCGGGCGGCGAGCAACTTTGGCCAGCCGGTGAGCGATATTTCCAGCGTCACCGTTTGTTACAGTTCTTACGCGACGAACCCGCAGCAAGTCAGCAAGCTGGCGATCGACGAATGCGCCGCTTTTAACAAAACGGCGAAATTTTCCAGGCAAAGATACGATGTTTGCCCGGTCGCGGCCCCGATCGCGGCTGAATATAGTTGCCTGGGGGGCGCGGGGGGTGCAGGCAGTCGTGAAGCCCAAGCCGTTTCGGGGGGGACGCTGATAAACTACGACGGTATCCCCTTCCGCTATTAAATGACCAACCTTAAGGAGCGCCTGAGCTTATGAGAAAATTTACAATCGTTTCATGTTTTGCCGCTTTGACGGCCTGCGCCGATATGGATATGCAAGACATTAATGTCGGCGGTGTCGCCGGGGCCGTTGTTGGCGGCTTGGCCGGCAACATGATTGGCGCTAAATTTGGCGGTGGCCTTGGGCAAACCCTCTACATGGCGGCCGGGACCCTGGCCGGTATCGGAGTCGGTTACGAGGCCGGAAGTATCCTCTATCCTTCCGACCAGGCGGCCTACGACAATAATGCCCGTATGGCCCTTGCCAGCTCCCCGGATGGAACGTTGACGCAATGGTCTAACCCGGAGACCGGCAATAGCGGTATTTTCACCCCGACACAGACCTACGTCACCGGCAACGGCAGTTCCTGCCGCGATTACCGGGCAACCCTGGCCTTGACGGTCGAAGGGGCGGAGACCGGCGTGATTGCCGAGCAGGCCGGAACGGCGTGTCAGCAGGCTGACGGTTCGTGGCGTGCGGTGGGCGAGGACTTTGGCTGATCCGAATGGTTCATGTTGCCGCCCTGCTGGCCGGGACATATCTGCTGATCCTGGTCGGTCTGCTCGTCTTTCAAAGAAATCTGCTCTATTACCCCGATAAAACACCCCCCGATCCCGTAGCAAGCGGGGTTGGGGAAATGCGTCCGGTGAAGATGAAAAGTGCCGATGGCCTGGTCTTGTCGTCGTGGTACGCGGCGGGCAAGCCTGAACAGCCGGTGGTCGTTTATTTCCACGGTAATGCCGGCAATATCGGCTCTCGGGGCAGTAAAGTCAGGCCTTTCCTGAATGCCGGATATGGGGTTTTACTGGTCGGCTATCGTGGCTATGGCGGCAATCCCGGCAAGCCGAGCGAAACCGGACTTTATGCCGACGCCCGCGCCGCCCTGAACATCCTTAAAGAAGGCGAAGAGGCGGCGAGGTCCCTGGTTTTTTACGGTGAATCCCTCGGCAGCGCAGTGGCCAGCGCCATGGCCGCCGAGCGGGCCGCCGCAGGCCAGCCGGTACAAGCCTTGATCCTTGAAGCGCCCTTTACCTCGGTCACCGACGCCGCCGGGCATTACTATCCATTTATACCGATTAAATGGTTGTTGAACGATCATTTCGATCAGGCTTCTCGGATTGCCACGGTATCGGCGCCGGTCCTGATTTTTCATGGAGAACGAGACAGAACCATGCCGATCCGCTTCGGCAAAGCCTTGTTCGACGTGGCGCAAATGCCGAAGCAATCAAAATGGTACGATGGCGCGGGACACAACAATCTTTTCGATTTCGGTGCCGCCGAGCTGAGCATCGACTTCATCGAACGCAACGCCATTTCAAACTCCCCCGAGTGACCGTCAATAATCACGGTAAACAAAGGCTTAATGAATCGTTGGTTATGCAGGGTATATCCGCTATAATACTAGATGTAGGTCTGCGTGCGCCGCCGATACACTATTCGGTTGTCGTCGTTAATCTGCGGGTAAGGGACTGATATTGCTGGCTTTAAATGGTTGGGGCTGTGGGCTGCGCGGTTGTTTTTGGCAGTTCCCGGAGAGTGTTTCTTAGATAAGATTTTGGTGGGTTGCGTTTGTAAAGTATGGCTCAGATACCAAAAAATTTACCGCCGTCGCTTCCTTCAAACGTCACAGCTGGACGTATGCAAGGTGGCCCGCGTTCTGTCGCCAGTGGTGACGGCACACCGGTAGAAGCGACCAATGCCCAGGATGGTGTGCTGTTCAATGACGCGCTTCTGTTCCAGGATCATGAACCCCACAATAATGGCCGTGGCAACAATTCGCAGGCCGGTCACCTTATTGAATATGCCGGGTCGACCCAGACCTTCGCGTCGATTTTTCAAGATGGCAACGCCACCGGTAGCGGCGGCGATGTTCAGAACAGTCGCAAAAAAAGCTTCTCCAGTTTGATCTCCCGCGCCATTAACACCTACGAGAAAAACGTCCAGGTGATTCAGGGCAATACCGACCCGCGCGGCTCGACCATCAGCATGTCCCTGTAGGGTCCTTGAACTTTGCGGGAGTGACGGTTGTCACAGTTGAGCTTGCTGATTTAGTGGTAGATTTTACAAATGAGCGTATCGAGTATCCTATCGACGGCGATTTCCGGCCTGGCGTCCAGTAGCGCCCAGGTTGCTGCGAGCGCACAGAACATTGTCAACATCAACACCGATGGCTATCTTGCCAAAGACGCGCAGGAGCGTGTTGCCCCGGCGGTTTCTGTTAGCAGGGCGTTCGGCGCGGGCAGCGTTCAGATCGAAGCCATTGAGCCATCCAACGTCAACGTGGCCAAGGAATTTATCGACATGATCGCCGCCAAGGCCGCCTACGAGGCCAATGCCAAGGTGATCAGGACGACAGAGGACATGCATAAGGACGTGCTCGACATCAAGGCCTGAGAGGGCTCAAGGAAAGCCGTCACTTTTTCCGCTGCGTTAACGAATTCTTTGCCGTCTGGCACCATACTTTATTCATATTTTTAGCCATTTTTGAAAAAAAGTGTGAGGACGATGAATCAAAAGTTGGGAACTACTTCCGTTGTCGAGTCGGCTTTTGAAGTCGCGCTGTGGTTTGCCGACACGGCACTTGATCAAAACGAATATTTACAACCGCAAAAACTGCATCGTCTGCTTTATCTGTCGCAGGGCTACTACGCTGTCGCTTTCGGAGGGCGTAAGCTGATGCCGGCAATTTTCGTCGCCGATGAAATGGGTCCCCTTGAGCCCAATATCTACAAGGCATTCGCCAAGGGCCGCCCCAATATAGAGCCTGACCTTTTCCTGCCCGACGGTGTCGAGCATTTTCTTTCGGGCATCTGGAGCCGCTTCGGCCATCATGCCCCGGACCGTTTGACCAAAATGTGTAAAGAAACGATGGCCTACAAACAGGCTTTGAAAAGGGGAGCGCGGACGGAAATACCCTTGCAAGCCATGCTTCTGTCCTTCGCCAGGGCCGAAGAGACACCGGCCGTTACCCAGATTATGAAGCCAAAAGTCATGCGTTCCCATACCGGTCGTCCGGTCGCTGTGAAAAACTGGGTTCCCGGTTCCTGAGCACTACATTATGGCTTTGTACATTCCCGAATGATGGCAATCTCCGGCTTATCGAAAGATTTGCTGTTGCGGTATGTCGTTACTAAGCTAGAATTCATTTTATAAAGTGAATAGCAAGGGCCTGGCTCTTCGGATATTCGCTATGGCCTCGCTAAAAGAAGGCTACTTGAAAGTTTCACCAGGGAGATTACTGACAATGTCAAAACACACAAAATTTCTGTCCGTGCTGGCTTGTGGCGCGGTCGTTAGCGGCCTCGCCGTAACAACCCCAGCCGAAGCCAAGGTAGAGGGCGATACCATCACGCTTGGTTCCGCCGTTTCCATCACTGGACGTTACGCGGTCAACGGCAAGCACACGAAGAACGGCTACGATCTGGCCATCAAGTTCGTCAACGACAAGGGCGGCGTCACCGTCAATGGCAAGAAATACAAGATGGCCATTCAATATTATGATGATGAATCAACGGCGGCTCGCGGTACCCAGCTCGCTGAACGCCTGATCCAGCAGGACCAGATCAAATATATCCTCGGGCCCTACAGTTCCGGCATGACCAAGGCAATCGCCCCGGTTGCGGAAAAATACGGCATTCCCATGGTCGAGGCCAACGGCGCTTCGCGTTCGATTTTCAACCAGGGCTTCCGTTACACCTTCGCGGTGTTGTCGACTTCCGAACAGTACCTGTCGACGGCTATTCAACTGGCCGCCGAACAAGCCAAATCCGACGGCAAGGACCCGTCCAGCCTGACCATCGCGCTTGGCGTTCGTAACGAGCCTTTCGCCCTTGATATCGGCGTTGGTATTCACGAAGACGCCAAGAAATATGGCATGAAAGTCATCATCGACGAGAAATTCCCCAAGGAAGTCTCCGACATGACCAGCTTCCTGACCAAGATCAAGGCGCTGAAACCCGATGTCATTGTTGTCTCGGCCCATACTGTCGGTGGTGCCCTGTTCGTTCGTCAGATGACCGAACAGAAAGCAAATGCCCCGATCGTCGCCATGACTCACTGTGAATCGGCCAAAATCGAAGACTCATCAGTTTTCGGTAATGCCGGTGAAGACATCCTGTGTGCTGGTCAGTGGGCACCGGAATTGACCTATAAGGACGGTTATTTCGGAACGGCGATGCAATACACCAAGACCTTCGAGAAGGCTTATGGCTACGTTCCGCCTTATCAGGCTGCCGAATCTTCGGCCGCCGTTTTGGTCTATGCCGACGCCATTTCGCGAGCCGGTTCCTTTGACACAGTCAAGGTTCGTGACGCCTTGGCTGCGACAGACATGCAGACCTTCTATGGCAACGTGAAGTTTGCGCCGACCGGCCAGAACATCGCCAAGCCGATGGTTCTGCGTCAGCTTCAGAGTGGAAAATACAAGCTTGTTGCACCGTCCCAGTGGGCCGACACCAAGCTGAACTTTCCGCGGAA
>CBFDEA010000106.1:0-6371 GCA_965603695.1 uncultured Rhodospirillaceae bacterium
CCTGAACACCATTTATTCGACGGTCAATGCGATCGAGGAATATGTCCTGGCTGCCGATCTCGTCGTCGGTGCCGTGTTGGTTCCCGGCGCGGCAGCGCCGAAACTTGTCACCAAGGAGATGATCAAAAGCATGCGTCCGGGTTCCGTTATCGTCGATGTCGCCATCGATCAGGGCGGCTGCTTTGAAACCAGCAAGGCGACGACTCATGCCGATCCCACGTATATTGTCGATGATGTCGTTCATTATTGTGTCGCCAATATGCCCGGCGGCGTCGCCCGGACTTCGACCTTTGCGCTGGGCAACGCGACCCTGCCATTCACCCTGGCACTTGCCAACAAGGGCTACGCGCAAGCCTTGCGCGATGATGCGCATTTGCTTGCAGGCCTGAATGTCCACACCGGCAAAGTGACCTACAAAGCGGTTGCAGATGACCTTGGATACGCTTATCAATCTGCTGAAGACGCAATCGGATAGTTTGATCTAGAGGAAACACGCAGATGACCCACGCACCCAACTCGCTCGCCGCCAGGGATTTGGCCTATAGCTTACATCCCTATACCAATCTCGCCGTCCATCAGGAGCGAGGCCCCTTTGTTATCACCCGGGGCGAGGGCATCTACGTCTATGACGACCAGGACAATCAGTACATCGAGGGCCTTGCCGGCCTTTGGTGTACCGGCCTGGGATTTAGCGAAAAGCGTTTGTTCGCGGCCGCCGCCAAGCAGTTCGAGCAGTTGCCGTTCTCGCACTCGTTTTCCCACCGGGCGACCGTTCCGGCCATCGAGTTATCGGAGAAACTGATCGACATCGCGCCAGGCGACTTATCCAAGGTCTATCTGGTCAATTCCGGATCGGAAGCCGTCGATACCGCCATCAAGATGGCCTGGTACTATCACAACGCCACGAACAGACCTGAAAAGAAGAAAATTATTTCGCGCAAGCGGGCCTACCACGGCGTTACCGTCGCCGCCGGTTCGCTGTCCGCGCTGCCTTATGCCCAGGACGGCTTCGATCTACCCATCGACCGCTTCCTGCACACCGACACGCCGTGCTATTATCGCTATGGCCTTGAGGGCGAGAGCGAAGAAGACTTCGCCACCCGCCTGGCCGATAATCTCGACAAACAGATCGAAGCCGAAGGCCCGGACACCGTCGCCGCATTCATCGCCGAACCGGTCATGGGTGCCGGTGGCGTCATGCTGCCGCCGAAAACTTACTTCGAGAAAATCCAGAAAGTCCTGAAAAAGCACAGCGTCCTTATGATCGCCGATGAAGTCATCACCGGCTTCGGGCGGACCGGACAAATGTGGGGCTGCGACACCTATGGCATCAAGCCCGACCTGCTGACTTGCGCCAAGCAGTTGTCTTCGGCCTACCTGCCCATCGGCGCCGTGATGCTCACCGAGCCCATCTACGAGGCTTTTGTCGCGCACAGCCGCAAGCTTGGCATCTTCGGCACCGGCAACACCTATGGCGGCCACCCGGTGTGCGCTGCCGTCGCCCTCGAGACCCTGAAAATTTACGAAGACGACGACATTCTCGGCCATGTTCGTGGCGTTTCGGTAAAATTTGCCGAACGCATGAAGGATCTCGCCAGCCATCCGCTGGTTGGTGAAGCCCGCTGCGTCGGTTTGGTTGGTGGCCTGGAAATCGTCGCCAACAAGCAAACCAAAGAGCAATTCCCGCCGGCAACCAAAGCCGCCGTACAGATCGTCGAGAAAATTCTCGCCGAGAAGTTGATCGTAAGGCCCCTGCCCGGCGACGCCATCGGCATTTGCCCGCCGCTGATTATCACCGAGAATGAGATCGACGAGATCTTTGATCGCATCAAACGCGGCCTCGACAGCGCCCAGGAGGCCCTAGCTTAAGGCTTGTAAGGCAATCGACAGCTTCTTACATTAAGACTTATCGTCTTTGATTAATGGTGAGAATGCTTTCGCATGAACGGCAATCCGAACTACACCGAGGCCCACATATTCATCGTCAATGATGAGCGTGTGCATCGCGAGGAAATTCACCTTGTCTTGTCTTCTTTGTTCAAAGTTAGCGCCTTCGATAGCAACGCCGCCGCCTTCGACGCCATGTTGGCTGACCGGCCCGATCTGGTCATCGTTGACGAACGCATGCTTGACGGTGGCAAGGGCTGCCTGTTCGACAAGCGCCAGCATGCCGACTTAAAATCCCTGCCGTTTATCGTCTCCGGACACGACAGCGCCCGGCAATACCTAAGCGGTGAAGGGGCGCAAGCCGACAGCTTGCTGATCAGGCCGTTTTCGAAGAACACCATCCTGATGCAGGTCTCGGACGCCCTCAGTTACGGCTTCGAACAAAAATGGCAAAGCCTGCCCGAACTTGAAAAGACAACCTTGCAGAGCTCGCTTGGGGAATTCCAGGATATTTCCAGGGCGATCCAGGAAGGCCGCCCGCTTGACCTGGAAGCCGCGAGTAAAAGCTGCGAACCGCTGGTCCAGTCGATCAACGACCAGAACTTTCATGGCATCCTCGACAATATCCGCGGTCACCATAACTACACCTATGTTCATTCTCTTAGAGTCGCCACCTACCTGTCTATTTTCGGTCACGCCATTGGCATTCGCGATGACGACCTGCTGACCCTGGCCACCGGCGGCCTGCTCCATGATGTCGGCAAGATGGTGACGCCCCAGGAAGTCCTCAACAAAAGCTCGAAGCTCGACGATAATGAGTGGCTGTGCATGAAGCAACACGTCGAGAACTCATCGAAAGTCTATGATGAGATGCCCGACATCACCCAGGGTATCCGCATCATCGGCGAGCAACATCATGAAAAGCTCGACGGCAGCGGTTATCCACTGGGCCTGAAGGGCAAGCAATTGAACGAACTGGCGCGGATGTCGGCAATTGTCGATATCTTCGGCGCCCTGACCGACGAGCGCTCCTATAAACCGGCGTTTCCACCGGAAATGGCCTTCGATATCTTATGCGAAATGACCAACCAGCTCGACCAGCGCCTGGTCAAGATCTTCCGCGAGGTCCTTGAGGGTCACGGAGAGCTTCCGGCCCAGGTTTAATCCAGACTTAATAGTGTGGCGGTGGTGGTTCGCCCGCCCCCGGCTGCTCACTCGGTGCTGGCGCTTGGCTGGCTACTTTTTCTTCGAGCTCCTTGATTTTGCGGGCCATTCCTTCGATGGCATTCCATTGCTTGGCCAACTCGTCGCTCAGGTCATGGACCATCACCTCCTGATGGGCCAGGGCCTCTTCGAGCTGATTAATGCGGATGCCCGGATCGTCTGTCATTTGCCACCCCCATAGTCCTTGGCGACGCGCGCCCGGAAATTGACGGCAGTGGATATTTCTGAAATTTCTGTTGTCTGTCCCATATCTGTCCCAAGGCCGTGTCCGGTTACGGCAATTCACTTAAAAATCATCCGTAACGGCTTAGGCTCCTTGCCCGCCAGCGTCAAGAAAGAGTCGCTTTATGTGCCGTTCTTCGCAGGAAGGGGGTTTCTTCTGTTGGTCAGACTTGCGACGTATCTAATGGCTTCATCAACCATTAAACCGCATTCCGGGGCACGCCGACAGGATGGACAATTCTCATCGCCGTAGAAGTAATTCAAGCAAACTGCCTTACGTATACTGTTGCGCACAACACTGTCTTCATCTTCGGTCACGGGCAACTTTCCCATCCTCCAGCGTGGCAATGCACGGTGCAGTTTATAGTGATTCTTAATACATTACCTTTACGGGAAATTTATGACTTTAGACACTGTCACTTATGACAGTTTATGCAATCTCTATTTGTATTTATCGTAGGGGCTACCTATTCCTGCTCGACATATAGTTGCAAGGCTGAACGCGTTGATCGATATGGTTCCTTAATATTTACACCAAGCCAGCCCCCATTGGCTTTTCGTAATACCCCGCCCTGTATAAGGTCAGCCAGAATTGAACAGACAAGACACCCGCCTCAATTTAACAAAAAGACAGCTAGAATGCCTAACGTGGAGCGCCGCCGGCAAGAGCTCGTTCGAGATCGGCCAAATCCTTGAGATATCGGAACGCGGGGTTAATTGGCATTTTAACAACGCCATGAAGATGCTGAGCTCGGTTTCCCGCATTCAAGCCGTCGCCAGGGCCGTTCACCTTGGCCTTATAAAAGTTGAATATCTTAAACAGGGCAATCCGGACTAGCCGGCGAATACGTCATCCAGGCGGGTCATAAAACGCCCTTCGGAGATATAGGTTTATTGCGCTCCACAGACGATCAAGATATCAGCCAGAACAATTCCCTGGATTAGATTTAAGCGTTTTCTTCGACCGGTCGGTCCCGATAGGTCGTAATAATCGCGACACCGACAATCACAATGACGCTACCAAAGGCCTCAAGCTGCGACAAACGCTCGCCCAGAAACAACATACTACCGGCAATTGACATGACCGGCAGCAGCAACAGGAAAGGCATCACCTGGTTGACATTGTAAAGGCCCAGCAGGCGATACCAGATCGCATAACCAAGGGCCGTCATAATCAGCCCCATATAGATCACCACGCCCCAGCCGATCCAACCGGCGTTCTGGATGGCTTGCCACTGGCCGTCTTCGAACAGCCACGACGATAAAAACAGTTGTGGAGCGGCAAATACGGCGACCCAGGCGATCAGGGTGAAGCCGCCGACCTTGCCGCCCAGCCCCTTGATCATAATTTGCCCACCGGCCCAGACAGCAGCCCCGCTGGCGACCAGCAGAACCGGCAGCAACTCGCCCATCAGGCGCGGCTGTCCGGCGATCAACATGACACCGGCGAAGGCCATGGCCATGCCGATTGCGCGCCGCCAACCAAGATGTTCTTTCAGGAAAATCGCCGCTAACAAGGCCAAAAAGGGCGCTTCCAGTTGCACGACGATGACCGCCAGCGAGGCATCGATCCCATCGAGCCCGGTAAACGTCAGACTGTACTGAATGGTCGCGCTGACCACCGAAATCCAGAAGATTCTTTGCATCATCCCCCACGGCGGCCTGACGAACCAGACCAGGACAAGTGCCGTCACCGTGAAACGGAAAGCCATCAGCAAGATCGGCGGGAAGCTGACATAAACGAACGCCACCTTGGCCAGGGTAAAGCCAAGCCCCCAAAGAACCGGGACACAAATCGCCAGCATGATATCGACCGGTTTCACAGACATGCTCCCATATTTTTAATTTTCCCCAAATGGCTTCTTAAACCAAGCCGGCGCACATAGCTAAAGAATTGCTTCGTTTTCGTTTTCGCTCGCCCGTTGACTTTGGTCAAAGAAGCCGGAACTGTGGCGTGTCATTTAATTGACCTGCCATATAATTTTGGAGCCACGCCATGGCACTGCTCGAATGGAAAGACGATTTCAAGACCGGGTTCGGGTCAATCGACTACGAACATGAAAATATGATTTCCGCTATCAACGACCTTTATGAAAAGGCCGAAGGAAACAGCGACAGCCAGGAAATGGCCCGCACGATTGGTGGAATCCACGCCCTGATCGAGGCCCATTTTGCCCTCGAAGAAAAGATCATGCGCGACCAACGTTACCCCGCCTACAGGGAACACAAAGACGATCACGACCGCCTGCTCGATGAGATTCTCGATATCATGGATGCTTTAGCGAGCGGCACGGGCACCGCCGAAACACTGGGCAGCAGCCTACACGGATGGTTCGGGACGCACTTCGCAACTCTCGACCGGGATCTGCACACCATGAACGGCGGCTAATCAGTCCGCCCTTGCGAGAAGGTTATCTGACCATCGGCGCTGCTAAAGCCGATCACCAGAATACCCGCGGATTTCAAATCGACGGGCGTTTGGCCCGTATAATCATATTCTTCCCGCGTCTCCCCGCCTTGGTCGCGGATACGCACGACCACCCGGTGAGGGCCGGCGCTGACCGGGAATTTTTCGTAAAAGCTCGAATGACCATCCCTGGCCTGTCCGGCCGGTATGGAAACCCCATGAAACACCTGGGTCCCGTCGATCGTTAAATCGACCACTAACGGCCAGCGTTCGCGCGAGCAAGACATCGGCGCGCGCATGTTAGGCGCCAGCTTAAGCAATTCTTCACGGCTCCGCTTGTGGCATTGCTCTTTACGTTGCGGTGGATGGGTGAAGCTCAGCCTGACTTCAGCCGTTCCCGGCTGGTTCACCCGGTAGCTCGGCGCACTCGAGAAATAGCCGATGGCGATGGCAAAGACGAGAAACGCCAGCGCCTGCCCCAGCCACTGCAGGGGTGTATGGCGGCGATGGGATTTATCGAGCCCGGCCTTCGACATCTTATCGTGTTGTTCGGCGGCCTCCCGCTTTTCATGATCTTTGCGCTGTTGGATATTGGCCCGCGTTGCCGCCGACGGGTTGATCAGCTCCTTAA
>CBFDEA010000107.1:0-6340 GCA_965603695.1 uncultured Rhodospirillaceae bacterium
CCTGAGGCCGAGGCGCTTTATTATCAAATCCTTCAGGCCGATCCCAACCAGCATGACGCCCTGCATCTGCTCGGCGTCATCGCCCATCAAGTGGGCAAGCACGAAATTGCCGTAGACCTGATTGGCAAGGCGCTGGCCATAAAACCGGATCACGCAGAAGCCCACCACAATCTTGGCAATGCGCATACAGGGCTTGGCCGGAATGAAGACGCCGCCAGAAGTTACCGCCAGGCAACCATCATCAAGCCGGATTACGCGACCGCCCACTACGCCCTTGGCAACGCCCTAAGGAGGCTTGGCCGCGCTACCGAGGCGATCGACAGCTACAACAAGGCGCTCGCCTTAAACCCGAATTTAGCAGAGGCGTTCTACAATCTTGGCATTACCCTTAAACAACAAGGCAAGCTGGACGACGCCGTCGCCGCCTACAAAGAAGCCCTATTGATAACGCCGGATTCCGTCGACGCCCTGTACAATCTTGGCAATACGCTGCAGGCCCTGGGCGATATAGACGCGGCCATCGCCGCCTATGACAAAGTCCTGACGATTAATCCTGAGCATATCGATGCGCGTTACAATCTGGGCCTCGCCCAGTTGCTCATGGGTGATTTTGAAAGTGGTTTTGAAAATTACAAATTGCGCTGGCAAACGCCGCAGTTATCGAGATACCGGCGGCCTTACCAACAACCACTGTGGAATGGTCAGGACTTAAAAGACCAGACCCTTTTCCTCTACCCGGAGCAAGGCCTGGGAGATTTCATTCAATTCTCGCGCTATGTTTCTCTCGCCGCACAAAAAGCCGGTCGCGTCATTGTCGAGGTGCCGACGGCCCTTGCCTGCCTTTACCCATCATTGCCCGGCGCCGACGTTGTCATCGAAACCGGCCAGTCCCCAGGCGAATTCGACGTTCATTTTCCCTTGCTCGACCTGCCCGGACTGTTCACGGCGAACCCGCAAAGCATTCCGGCATCGGAAAATTATTTGACGGCTACAGGCGACCTCACAGAACAATGGCGGAACCGTCTGAGCGTCCATAAGGGATTTCGCGTCGGCCTGATTTGGGCCGGACGCCCCGGCCATAGCAACGACAAAAACCGTTCGATCGACCCGGCCCTGCTTGCCCCGCTGCTCGAAATCGACGGCATGAAATTCTTCAGCCTGCAGGTCGAGCGAGACGGCGAGGCCGCCAAAGTTTTTGGCCCCAGAGTCATCGACCTGGCGGCGGATTTGACAACATTTGCCGAAACGGCGGCGCTGATGAGCAACCTCGATCTTATTATTTCCGTCGATTCATCACCGGCCCATCTGGCCGGGGCCTTAGGCCGCCCGGTCTGGACATTGCTGCCCTATCTGCCCGATTGGCGCTGGGGGCTGAACCGCGACGATAGCCCCTGGTATCCGAGTATGCGCCTGTTCCGCCAACAAAAACGCGGCAACTGGCAAGCCGTCATCGAGCGCGTCGCTCAGGAACTTAAGGCGCTTGTATGATTGCGGCCTGCGAGCAGGTGCTTATCTAATTCCGGCCTGCGAGCAGGTCTTGCCTAATTCCGGCCTGCGAGCAGGCCTTGCCTAATTCCGGCCTGCGAGCAGGCCTTGTTTAATTCCGGCCTGCAAGCAGGCCTCGGGCAATAACATGGGCCTGAATTTCCGCCGCGCCCTCGAAGATGTTGAGGATGCGAGCGTCGCAGAGGACGCGGGAGATCGGGTATTCCAGCGCGTAACCATTGCCGCCGTGAATTTGCAGGGCGTTGTCGGCGTTCGACCAGGCGACACGGGCGGCCAGCAGTTTCGCCATGCCCGCTTCGATATCGCAGCGCCGGTCGGAATCCTTTTCACGCCCGGCGAAATAAGCGAGCTGTCTGGCGACCATGGTTTCCACCGCCATCCACGCCAGTTTCCCGGCGACCCGGGGGAATTCGACAATCGCCCGGCCAAACTGAATGCGTTCGCGGGCATAGCCGAGGCCCAATTCCAGGGCCGACTGGGCGACGCCGGTGGCCCGTGCCGCCGTTTGAATGCGGGCCGACTCGAAGGTCGCCATCAGGTGTTTGAAGCCCTGCCCTTCAAGGCCGCCGAGAAGACTGCCTGCGGGGACCTCGAAACCGTCAAAGCCGAGTTCGTATTCCTTCATGCCGCGATAGCCGAGCACCTCGATCTCGCCGCCGGTCATGCCGGTGGCCGGGAAAGGATCGGTCTCCGTGCCGCGTGGTTTTTCGGCCAGCAACATGGACAGGCCTTTATAGCCGGGTTCATCCTGATCGGTGCGCACCAGCAGGGTCATCATATCGGAACGTGCCGCATGGGTGATCCAGGTCTTGTTGCCGGTGATCTTGTAAACCTCGCCTTCAAGGCTGGCGCGGGTTTTTAAAGAGGCCAGATCGGAGCCTGTCCCCGGTTCGGTAAAGACGGCGGTCGGCAGGATTTCACCGGAGGCGATCTTCGGCAGATAATGTTCTTTCTGTGCCTCGGTGCCGCCCAGACGGATCAGTTCCCCGGCAATTTCCGAACGGGTCCCCAGTGAGCCGACGCCGATATAACCGCGCGACAGTTCTTCGGTGACCACGCACATGGCCATCTTGCCCATGCCGAGACCGCCGAATTCCTCGGGGATGGTCAGGCCGAAGACGCCGAGTTCGGCCATCTGCTCGACAATTTCCATGGGGATCAACTGATCCTTCAGGTGCCAGGCGTGGGCCTCGGGTAAGACCTGCTCGCCGACGAAACGGCGGAACTGGTCGCGGACCATCTCCAACATTTCGTCGTCCAGCCCGGCGTGACCGAAGTAACCGCTGTCGGCACCGTCGGCGATCAGGGCGGCGATGCGCATCCGGGCGGCGTTGGTGTTGCCGCCGTCAATTAATCTTTTGACGCCGTCTGTGAAGAAGGCGTGGGTGTCTTTGCTGGTTAGCCCCATATCGCGCGGCCGAACGATTTCAACCTGCGACAGGGCGATACCGCCGTAAAGCTGGGACAGATATTCGCCGTATGCCGACTGCAAAATAAGCTGCTCGAGTTCGCCGAAGTTTGCCGCCCCCTGCAAGCGCTCAGCCCAGCCGCCCATCTGACGCAGGGCTTCGACGTAAGTCGCGGCCCAGGAAAGCCCGTGCGCGGCGAACTGCTCGGCATCGATCAGGGTGCCATCGACCCGCCCATCACGCAGCACACGCTCACCGACGCACTGGGTAATCTTGCCAAGCAACGTTTCCGCCGACGCCAGTGCGTCTTCGCAAGCCCCTTGAAGGTCTTCAATGATAACGCTCATGGAATATCCCTTAAGCCTCGATACAATCTTCCAACGTCCGCAGGCCGGGTTTTTTGGCTTGGATCAGGACCGCCATGTTGCCGGGTTTGTGCTCGTTCTTGAGCATCTTCATGTGGGCCTGGGGGATGTCGTCCCAGGCGAACATTTCCGACAGGCAGGGGTCGATGCGACGCTCGATAACCAGTTGGTTGGCCTGGCTCGCCTGTTTCAGGTTGGCGAAGTGGCTGCCCTGAATACGCTTCTGACGCATCCACACGAAACGGGCGTCCATGGTCAGGTTGAAGCCCGACGTGCCGGCGCAGAAGACGACCATGCCGCCGCGCTTGACCACATTGCACGAGACCGGGAAGGTCGCCTCGCCGGGGTGCTCGAAGACGAAGTCGACATCATTGCCCTTGCCGGTAATATCCCAGATCGCCTTGCCGAATTTGCGGGTTTCCTTCATGTAGTCGCTGAAGCCTTCGCCGTTGACTTCCGGCAGTTGGCCCCAGCAATCGAAATCCTTGCGGTTGATAACGGCCTTGGCGCCCAGTTCCATGACGAAGTCGTGTTTGGAATCATCGGAGATGACGCCGATGGCGTTGGCCCCGGCGGTCGCAATCAATTGTACCGCCATCGATCCCAAGCCGCCCGAAGCACCCCAGACAAGGACATTATGACCGGGCCTTAAGATATGCGGCCGGTGGCCGAACAACATGCGATAGGCGGTTGCCAGCGTCAGCGTGTAGCAGGCGCTTTCTTCCCAGGTCAGGTGTTTGGCGCGCGGCATCACCTGCTGCGCCTGAACGCGGGTGAACTGAGCGAAGGAGCCGTCCGGGGTCTCGTAACCCCAAATGCGCTGGGACGGCGAGAACATCGGATCGCCGCCGTTGCATTCCTCGTCGTCGCCGTCGTCCTGGTTACAATGGACGATGACTTCGTCGCCGACTTTAAAGCGTTTGACCTTGTCGCCGACGGCCCAGACGATGCCCGCGGCGTCGGAACCGGCGATATGGTATTCCGCCTTATGAACGTCGAACACCGAGATCGGCTGGCCGAGCGCCGCCCAGACGCCGTTGTAGTTGACCCCGGCGGCCATAACCATGACCAGTACATCATGGGGATCGAGGGTCGGGGTATCGACGACTTCGACCAGCATGGCGGTGTCCGGGTCGCCATGCCGTTCGCGGCGGATGGCCCAGGCGTACATTTGTTTCGGCACATGCCCCAGGGGGGGAATCTCGCCGATTTCATAAAGGTCTTTCTTTGGCCGTTCCAAATTCTTGCCGTCAACTGGCGCAGTCTCGCTCATTAGCCTCTCCCTAATTCTTAATTCAACCGTTAATCCGTCATAGACTTTTGCGGGTTTCTTCGCAATGCACAATTTGGTAGATTGTTTCAAGACGCCCCCAATATAAACAATTAAATTATTGTTTTCAGGGTATTAATAGAAATCCGGCTTTTAGTGGAAGTTTCGTATGAGTGACAAATTCGCAGACGCAACAAAAACCCAGCAAGCTGGTAGCTCAAAGAATCCACACGACAAGCCGTGGATGTTCCGGACCTATTCCGGGCACAGTTCGGCGAAAGCTTCCAACGAGCTGTTCCGGACCAACTTGCAGCGCGGTCAGACCGGCCTTTCCATCGCTTTCGATCTGCCGACCCAAACCGGCTACGACGCCGATCATCCGCTGGCCCGCGGCGAGGTCGGCAAGGTCGGCGTGCCGGTCTCTCATTTGGGCGATATGAAGGCGCTGTTCGACGGCCTGCCGCTGGATCGCATGAACACCTCGATGACCATCAATGCCCCGGCGGCCTGGATGCTGGCGCTGTACATTGCCCTTGGCGAAAGTCAGGGCGTGGCCCGCAGCGCCCTTTCAGGCACCACCCAGAATGACATCATCAAGGAATACCTTTCGCGCGGCACCTATATCTTCCCGCCCGAACCTTCGCTGCGCCTGATTTCCGACGTCGTCTCCTTCACCTACGCCGAGGTGCCGAAATGGAACCCGGTCAACGTCTGCTCCTATCATTTGCAAGAGGCCGGAGCGACGCCCGAACAGGAACTGTCCTTCGCCCTGGCCACGGCGATTGCCGTCCTTGATACGGTCAAGGCCAGTGGTCAGGTGCCGCAGGAAGATTTTGCCAAGGTCGTCGGCCGCATCAGCTTTTTCGTCAATGCCGGAATCCGGTTGGTCACCGAACTATCGAAAATGCGCGCCTTCACCGAAATGTGGGACGATATCGCGCGCAATCGTTACGGGGTAACCGATGAAAAGCTGCGCCGATTCCGTTACGGCGTCCAGGTCAATTCCTTAGGCCTTACCGAACAACAACCGGAAAACAACGTCTACCGGATTTTGCTGGAGATGTTGCCCGTGGTGCTGTCGAAAGACGCCCGCGCCCGCGCCGTGCAATTGCCAGCCTGGAACGAGGCGCTCGGCCTGCCCCGGCCATGGGACCAGCAGTGGTCGCTGCGCCTGCAGCAAATTGTCGCCTACGAGACCGACCTTCTGGAATTCGGCGATATCTTCGATGGCTCGCGGGTCATTGCCGAAAAAGTCGAGCAACTGAAACTCGAGGCCGAAAAAGAATTGCTGCGGATCGACAAAATGGGTGGCGCGGTGGCGGCCATCGAAAACAGCTATATGAAAAGCGCCCTGGTCTCGGCCAACGCCCGACGACTGGCCAATATTGAAAGTGGTGCGCAGACGGTGGTCGGCGTCAACCGCTTCACAGAAGCCGAAGCCTCGCCACTGACAACTGGCGCGGCGGCTTTCCTGAGCATCGATCCGCAAGCCGAAGAACAACAAATCGGCCGGCTTGAGCAGTGGCGCGCCGCCCGTGACGAGACCGGCGTGGCGCGCGCCCGGGCGGAGCTTGAAGCCGCCGCCCGCGAAGGCCGCAACATCATGGAACCATCCATTGCCGCGGCCCACGCCGGCCTTACCACCGGTGAGTGGTGTCAAACACTGCGCCAGGTATTTGGTGAATTCCGCGCCCCGACCGGCGTCTCCGGGGCCTCAGGACCCGCCACGGGTAACGACGAGGTAGCGGCGGCCCGGGTCCAGGCGGTGTCGGAAAAACTGGGCCGACGCT
>CBFDEA010000108.1:0-6337 GCA_965603695.1 uncultured Rhodospirillaceae bacterium
CATCGTCGGGGCCAGCGGGGCCGGTAAATCGACCATATCGCGCCTATTGTTCCGTTTTTATGATGCCAGCCGCGGGGCTGTGCTGATCGACGGCCAGGATACCCGCAGCGTCAGCCAGGCAAGCTGGCGCGCCGCCATCGGCATTGTCCCACAGGATACGGTGCTGTTTAACGACACCATCTATTACAACATCGCCTACGGTCGCCCCGGTGCGACGCCTGGGGAAGTCGAGGAAGCCGCGAGAATGGCTGCCATTCACGATTTCATCAGCGCCCTGCCCGACGGTTACCAAACCACCGTCGGCGAACGCGGCCTTAAATTATCGGGTGGCGAGAAACAGCGCGTCGCCATCGCCCGGACGATCCTGAAGCGCCCGTCAATCTTCCTGTTCGACGAGGCGACCTCGTCTTTGGACACCCACACGGAAAAAGAAATTCAGGAATCCCTGAAACTTGTATCTAGCGGTCGCACCACCCTGATTATCGCCCACCGCCTGTCGACCGTCGTTGACGCCGATGAAATCATCGTCCTCGAAGATGGCCGTATCAGCGAACGCGGCAATCACGGCCAGTTGCTCGACATGCATGGCCGCTACGCCGCCATGTGGGCGCGCCAGCAGGAAACCGAACACGCCCGCGAAGTGTTGGAACACTCCGAAGAAGATAAACCGGCGCGGCTTGGCGAAGATACCGCGGCGCAGTAATTAAAGAAACTTGATCTTCATTTTGTCATAAGCGATCAAATTATCTGCATTCAAATGCAGTTTGAGCTTAAGCGTCGTCGCGCATGATCCAGCCGCCGCCCAAGACCCGCTCGCCATCATAGAAAACGCAGGCCTGCCCCGGCGCCACGGCTCCTTGCGGATCGTCCAGGGTAACTTCGGCCATATCTGCCCCGATCATGCGGACGGTGGCGGCGAGGGGCGGTTGAGTCGAACGCAGTTTGACGCGAAGCTCAACACCTTCGGCGGGAATCGCCTCGGCGCCCAGCCAGTTAACTCCCTGGATCCTCAAATTTCGGCGTTTCAGGGCGCTCTCCGGGCCGACGACGACGTGCGCCGTTAGCGGCTCCAGGGCGATCACGTAAAGCGGGGCGGGCGCGGAAATGCCGAGGCCCTTTCGCTGGCCGATGGTGTAGTTGATGATGCCCGCATGCCGTCCCAACACGGTGCCGTCCTGATCGACGATTTCGCCTTCGATCAGGGCGTCGGGACGTAACTTCCGAACCACGTCCTGATATTTTCCTTCGGGCACGAAACAGATATCCTGACTGTCCGGCTTGGAAGCGACGGGCAGTTTGTAGTGGTGCGCCAGCGCGCGGGTCGCGTCCTTGTCCATATCGCCCAAGGGGAAGCGCAGGAAATCGAGCTGGCCCGGGGTCATCGAGAACATGAAATAGCTCTGGTCGCGGCTCGGATCGCGGCCAGCGTGGAGTTCGGCCCCGTCCGGCCCCATCTCCCTGCGCACATAATGGCCGGTGACCAGCAGATCGGCACCCAGGTCTTTGGCCTTGGCCGCCAGGTCGGTGAACTTGACGCTCTCGTTACAACGCACACACGGCACCGGCGTTTCGCCGCGCAGGTAACTGTCGGCAAAGTCCTCGATCACCGCTTCCTTAAACAGACTTTCGAAGTCGAGCACGTAATGGGGAATGCCGATGGCATCGGCGACGTTGCGGGCATCGCTGATATCGCGGCCGGCGCAACAGGTGCCGGGCTTCGAGATCGCCGCCCCGTGATCGTACAGTTGCAGGGTCACACCGACGACGTCGTAGCCCTGCTCTTTGAGCATGGCGGCGGTCACCGAACTATCGACGCCGCCGGACATGGCGACGACGACGCGGGTCTCGGCCGGCGGCTTGTTCAGGCCCAAAGAGTTTGTCTGTCCATTCATGGATGTGAATATAGGAGTTTCCGCCGCCCGTACAATGGGCCGTGTTCATTAAAGGTGGCGCAGCGCAGGTTCAGCCCCTTTGACCCTTAACATAGGGCCGTAGCTTCATGTCTTCATTTACGACATGGTCGATAATCCAATCATGGAGAAATTTACTGACTTTTTTGATATCGACAGTGTTTTCTTTTATCAGGCCTTTATGAAAGTCATCCATGGTATCTATCAGCTTTGTATGCAGGTCTGCATGGGCGCGACGTTCCGGATAATGGACGGCCTCCATCAACTTTTGCTCTCTCTCAAAATGCGAATGGGCATAGTCGACAAGCCCTTCGAAGGCATTTTCAAGGATGGGAACGTTTTGTTGCTGGACGGCAATTTCATATTGATTGATCAAAACGAGAAGATGTTTGTGATCTTCATCAATAAAATCGTTTCCAACGGATAGACTATCGCGCCATTCAATCGGCATTTTGTCCCCCTGTATTATGTCTCACTTATGAACCTATGAGATTTCATTTTTCCGATCATTGACCGTCATCAACGATAGTCTCATGCGGTTGGAAAGATAGCTCGTTCACTTCCGGTTCAGGCGGTTTTTATATTATGCCATCATCTGAAATCTTTGGAGACCCCGTCCGTGATCACACGAACCGTTCTCATGACCCTGGTATTCGCCGTCGTTATCGGCTGCGGAGCCGCCGCGTTCGCCTTAATGAACGGTGGTGGCGGCTTTGGCGGCACGTCTTACGCCGCGTCGTATAATCGTGACGGTGGCGGCGATGACCATGATGACCATGATGACGATGACGACTGATCATGAGCGCTAACCCCGGAAAACCAAGCAAAGCCGAACTGTCGTTCCTGATGGGATGGCACGGTATGCTGTCCGGGGCCTTCCTGATCGCCTACATCACCGGCGAGGCAAGCTACGCCATGCATGTTTTTTCAGGCGTCATGGTGCTGCTGGCCCTGGGCATTCGCCTGCTGGTCGGCATCGCAGCACCCAAGTGGCTCTCCGCTGGCCCTACCGACACTCAGCCTGCCGCCTGCCGGTCAGGCCCCGCTTAGCGTCCGCGCCGTGCAGCGCCTGATCAACAACTGGATGGCCGCGGCCTTGCTGGTGCTGATTACCCTGGCCGCCCTGTCGGGCTGGTTCGCCCACGACATCGGCATGGACGACGATCTGCATGAAGGTCTGGCCGAAGCGACTCCGGCGCTGATCTTCGCCCACATCGCCCTGGCCGTGGCCTTCCACGCCCTGAAAGCCCTGCCGTCCGGCTCCGCCAGCCGCGTTGTCGCCGAAGGCCTCAATAAACCCGATAAATCCTGAAGCTGCCCTGTTCTTCGCCGCGCGAATTGCCTACTATTGACGGCAACAACAAACAGAGGGCGCATCACATGATCACAACGACCATCGCCGGCAGTTTGCCGAAACCATCGTGGTTGGCAGAGCCTGAGAAACTGTGGGCCCCCTGGCACCTGGAAGGCGAGGCGCTGATCGAAGGCCAGCAGGACGCTGCCCTGGTCTGGTTGAAAATCCAGGAAGACGCAGGCATCGATATCCTCAGCGACGGCGAGCAGTTCCGCAAACATTTCGTCCATGGTTTTCTCGAGGAAGTCGAGGGTATCGACTGGCAGCACATGACCACCATGGGCATTCGCGATAATCGTTACGACGCCCAGGTGCCGACGGTGACGGCAGCGGTGCGGCGGAAAAAATCCGTGCATGGCGCGGGCGTTAAATTCTGTCGTGAGAACACCGACAAAGGCTTCAAATTCACCCTGCCCGGACCGATGACCATCTGCGACACCATCGCCGACGCCCATTACGGCAGCCGCCCTGAAATGGCCATGGCCTTCGCCGCCCTGCTCAATGAGGAGGCCCTGGAGCTTGAAGCCCTCGGCGTCGACGTTATCCAGTTCGACGAACCGGCCTTCAACGCCTTCATGGATCAGGTGCCGATCTGGGGTGTCGAGGCCCTGCACCGGGCCACGCAAGGGCTGACCTGCAAAACGGCAGTGCATATTTGTTATGGCTACGGCATTCAGCAAAACATCGACTGGAAAGAAGGCCTCGGCGATGAGTGGCGGCAGTACGAGGAATTCTTCCCGGCCCTCAACGACAGCCGCATCGACCAGGTCTCGCTGGAATGCGCCGATTCACGGGTGCCGATGTCGGTGCTCGGCCTGCTCAAAGACAAGGAAGTGCTGGTCGGTGCCATTAACGTCGCCAGCGAAGTCATCGAAACCCCGGAAAAAGTCGCCGAAACCCTGCGCGCCGCCATGGAATTCGTCGACCCGGAACGGATCATCGCCTGCACAAACTGCGGCATGGCCCCCCTGCCCCGCACGGTCGCCGAAGGTAAACTCAAAGCCCTAGGCGCAGGCGCAGCCCTGTTGCGCAAGGAACTCGGCGGCTAAGCGCTGCGGCATGCCCGGCCTGAACAAGGCTTATCCCAATGCCAGGAATGGCAATGCGTAGATGATTGTTCCGCTTCGTTCGCTAAGCGAACCCGGTTCAAGTTCCAATGCCATGAAATACTGCTTGGGATACGCCGTTTCAAATTTTTCGGCCAAATCGAGGTCAAAGCCAAAGCGCTGGTAGTATTCCGGCTCTCCAAGAACAAACACGGCCTGCCAGTTGTCCTGCCTTGCGTGCGCCAAGCCTTGTCGAATGAGAGCAAAACCAATGCCCTGCTTTTGGCAGTTTGGCATCACTGAAACAGGAGCAAGCGCGACACACTGGTCGGGGGCTTGAAGCTTCGAAAACAGGACGTGACCGACGATTTTTCCTTCGTCCTCGGCGACCAATGAAATGACCGCATCTCCAGACACCCGCAGCGCATCGACGAGGTCGGCTTCCACGGGTTGACCAAATGCCGCTACGACCACTTGCCTGACAGCAGCTTCATCATTGCCCGTTTCATCACGAATGATCATACCGGATTGTCGGCTTGTCAGCCACGGTAAGTCAATGTCAGCTTTTCCAAGCATCATCGACAATTAAAGAATCGATTTACGCCGATTGTGCGATCAGCGCACAGGGGCCATCGGCGCCGGAACGCCGGTTCGGCGCAGGCTTCCCGGAGAAACACTGAACACACGCTTAAAGGCCCGACAGAATGCCGCTTCGGATTGGTATCCGAGTTCGACAGAAATTATTGAAAGCGGGCTGGTGCTCTCCAGCAACCGTGAGCGGGCGAGATGCATGCGCCACTCTGTCAGATAGCGCACCGGTGAGGAACTGACCATATTGGTAAACCGTGCAGAGAAGGCTGACCTAGACATGCCAACCTCGTCTGAAAGGGAAGCCACGCTCCAGTCCCGTTCCGGCATCTTGTGGATCAAGGCAAGTGCGCGGCCGATCTTGTCGTCGCGCAAGGCAGCCAACCAGCCATGAGTGGCCTCCGGCGAATGATCAAGCCAGGAACGGATGGCCTGGATGATAATCACGTCAGCAAGGCGCGTGATCACGGTTTCCCCGCCCGGTTTCAGCTGGGCGGCCTCGCTGGCAATGAAGCGTAACGTGCTTTGCAACCAGCCGCTGGCATCATCATCCCAGCCATCGATCTGAATGATATCGGGCAGAAGCCTGATCAAGTGCTGTGCCGCCACGCCATCAAAGCGGACCACGCCGTACATTGTCCGGGTGAGCTCACCGCCACCGCCGTATCGCATATTCTCGAAACGTTCACTGATTTTTTCGACAGGCAGGTCGAACAGTGGTTCGGAAGGGACCTCCGGACTGCTACTGACGATGTGGGGCGTGCCATGGGGAATAAGCGCAAGACTGCCTTGTTCGAGCAGGCGTGGCTCTGCCCCCTCAACCTCAAGCCAGCAACGCCCGGAAGTCACAACAAGGAATGTCATCACGCCATCAAGCTTGGGGATTGCGATGGCGAAGGGCGCTGTAAAATCCCCACGACAATACAACGTGCCGGTCAAACGCAGCATATGAAGCGTCTCGCCAAGAGGGTCGGCTGACTCTGGCAGCAATGGATCAGGTTTTGTCATCGCGTCTCTATAACAATAAATTATCTATTAATCCACTAGAATGGACGATCTGCATATAATTATGGACATACAGTCATTGTTAGCCCTGTTTGCTGCCGATATGGTCCCGGCATATTTTATTGCAATACAGGAGCAACCCCATGCAAACCCCTCTCATTCTTGTTATCGGATCAACTGGTAAGACCGGGCGCCGCATTGCCCAGACCCTAGTCGAACGCGGCTACGCCGTCCGGCACGGCTCACGAAATTCTACTGTCCCCTTTGATTGGGAACTGCCCGAGACCTGGACCGAAGCGCTACGCGATGTATCGGCGGTCTATATCTCGTACTTCCCCGACCTCGCGTTTCCTGGTGCGCCGGAGAAAATCAAAGCGTTGAGCGAATGCGCAGTGGCGGCCGGCGTCAAACGCTTGGTTCTGCTTTCGGGTCGG
>CBFDEA010000109.1:0-6315 GCA_965603695.1 uncultured Rhodospirillaceae bacterium
GGTCATGACTGATGAACATATAGGTCAGGCCGTGGCGTTGTTGCAAGTCGCGCAGCAGATCGACGATCTGCGCCTGCACCGACATGTCGAGGGCGCTGGTCGGCTCGTCCATGACGATGAAGTCGGGCTTCAGGATAAGCACCCGGGCGATGGCAATGCGCTGGCGCTGACCGCCGGAAAATTCATGCGGATAACGCTCCATCATCTCAGGCTCAAGGCCGACTTCCTTCAGGGTCTCGGCGATCAGGGTGTGGCGCTCGTCCTCGGTGCCGCCAAGGTTATGAACCTTAAGTCCCTCGCCGATGATCTGGCCGATGGAAAGTCTCGGGCTTAATGAGCCGTAGGGATCCTGGAAGACCAGTTGCATGCGTTTGCGCATGGGGCGGAGCGCCGCCTCGCCGATTGGCTGTAAGTCCTGGCCATCGAAAACGATACCGCCCTCGGAGCCTTCGAGCCGGAGCAGGGCGCGGGCCAGGGTGCTTTTGCCCGACCCGGATTCGCCGACGATGCCCAGGGTATGGCCGCGCTTGACGCTTAAAGAAACGCCGTCGACGGCCTTGACGTGATCTATGGTGCGTTTGAAAAAGCCCTGCTTGATGGGGAACCAGACCTTGATATCCGCGCCGCTCATAAGCGCCGGGGCGCTAGCGTCTGCGGGTTCGGGTGCGCCCTTTGGCTCGGCGGCGAGCAGGCGTTTGGTATAAGCGTCTTGCGGGTTGTTCAAGACCGCATCGGCGTCGCCTTGCTCGACGATGCGGCCCTCGTTCATCACCGACACTTTATCGGCCATGACCCGCACGACACCCAGGTCGTGGGTGATCAGCAACAGCGCCATGCCCAGTTTGTCGCGCAGTTCGTTCAACAATTTTAACAACTGCGCCTGAATGGTGACGTCGACGGCGGTTGTCGGTTCGTCGGCGATCAACAGGTCCGGCTCATTGGCCAGGGCCATGGCGATCATCACCCGTTGCTGCTGGCCGCCGGAAAACTGGTGGGGCAGGGCATTCAGACGGTCCATGGCCTCATCGAGGCCGACCAGTTCGAGAAGTTCGAGGACGCGGGCGCGGGCCTGGGCAGGGTCCATCCGCTTGTGGACGAACAACACCTCGCTGATTTGTTTCTCAATACTATGCAAGGGGTTGAGCGAGGTTAGTGGCTCCTGGAAAATCATGGCGACGCGGTTGCCGCGCAGCTCGCGCATGTGGTGCTCATCGGCACCGATCAACTGCTCACCGGCAAAAGTGATGGAACCCGATGGATGATGGGCCTGGGGATAGGGCAGCAGTTTCATGACGGAAAGCGCGGTCACCGATTTGCCGGAGCCTGATTCGCCGACCAGAGCCATGGTTTCGCCTTTCTTTAGAGCCAGCGAAATGTTGCGGACGGCTTTGACCTCGCCAGCACCGTGGCCGAAGGAAACGCTTAAATCCTTGATTTTGAGCAGGCTCATCGGAAGGTCTTCCTTGGATCGAAGGCGTCGCGCACCGCCTCACCGACGAAGATCAGCAGGCTCAGCATCATCGCCAGGACGACAAATGCCGAGATCCCCAGCCACGGCGCTTGCAGGTTGGATTTCCCCTGATTGAGTAATTCACCCAGGCTTGCCGAGCCCGCCGGAAGGCCGAAGCCCAAAAAGTCGAGGGCCGTGAGCGTCGTGATCGAACCATTGAGGATAAACGGCAAGAACGTCACCGTCGCGACCATGGCGTTGGGCAGGATGTGCTTGTACATGATCGCCATATTGCCGACGCCGAGCGCACGGGCGGCGCGCACGTAATCGAAATTGCGGGCGCGCAGGAATTCGGCGCGAACCACACCGACCAGCGACATCCATGAAAACATCAGCATTAACCCGAGCAGCCACCAGAAATTGGGGGCGACGACGCTGGCCAGAATAATCAACAGGAAGAGCGTCGGCAGGCCCGACCATATTTCGATGAAACGTTGAAACAACAAGTCCGTCAGGCCGCCGAAATAACCCTGCACCGCCCCCGATGCGATGCCGATGATCGAGCTGAACAGGGTCAGGGTCAGGCCGAACAGGACCGAAATGCGGAAGCCGTATATCAGTCGGGCGGCGACGTCGCGGCCCTGATCGTCGGTGCCCAGCCAGTTCAATGCCGATGGCGGTGCCGGGGCCGGCACTTGCAGTTCGAAATTGACGGTGTCATAGCTGAAGCGGATCAGCGGCCAGATGATCCAGCCCTTTTCCTCGATCATTTCACGGACTTCCGGGTCGGCGTATTCGGTCGTCGTCTCCAGGAAGCCGCCGAAGGTGGTTTCCGGATAATCCATAAAGATCGGGAAATACGTGGTCCCCTCAAAGCCGACCAACAGCGGCCGGTCGTTGGCGATCAGTTCGGCGAACAGGCTTACGACAAACATGGCGAGGAAAATCCATAGCGACCAGTAGCCACGCTTGTTGGCCCGAAAATTAGTCAGGCGGCGTCGCGCCAAAGGGGTCAGTTTCATCAGTTCCCCCGGCTTTCAAAGTCGATACGCGGATCGATGACGTGGTACATCAGATCGCCGATCAGATTCATAACCAAGCCCAAAAGCGTAAAGAAATACAGGGTCCCGAACATGACCGGGTAATCGCGGTTGATGGCGGCCTCGAAGCCGAGCAGGCCGAGGCCGTCGAGCGAGAAGATGATCTCGGTCAGCAGCGCGCCGGTAAACAGGATGCCGATGAAGGCGCTGGGGAACCCGGCGACGACGATCAGCATGGCATTGCGGAAAATATGGCCGTAGAGGACGCGGTGTTCGCTCAATCCCTTGGAGCGGGCGGTGATGACATATTGTTTGTTGATTTCGTCGAGGAACGAATTTTTCGTCAACATGGTAAGCCCGGCGAAACCACCGATGACCATCGACAGGATCGGCAGCGCCATGTGCCAGAAATAATCGGTGACCTTTTCCAGGCTCGATAATTCATCGAAATTATCCGAAAACAAGCCGCGCAAAGGGAACCAGTCGAAATAGCGCCCGCCGGCGAACAGGACGATCAGCAAAATGGCGAACAAGAAGCCCGGTATGGCGTTGCCGACAATGACGACGCCACTGGACCAGATGTCGAAGCGCGAGCCGTCGCGCACCGCCTTGGCGATGCCAAGGGGGATTGAAATCAGATAGATCAGTAGGGTCGTCCATAGGCCGAGCGAGATCGACACCGGCATTTTATCGAGGACCAGATCGATAACGCTGCGGTCACGGAAGAAGCTGTCGCCGAAATCGAAAACCAGATAATTTTTCATCATCAGGTAAAAGCGCTCATGGGCCGGTTTGTCGAAACCGAACTGGCGTTCGATTTCCTTGATGAATTCCGGATCCAGTCCCTGGGCACCGCGATATTTACTAGGCTGGCCCCCGCCCGTCTGGGTGCGGGACTTTGCCCCGGCGGCAATTTCGCCGCCAGCGCTACCGCTGACCCGGGCCGTGGCCTCGACTTGCAATCCCTGCAATTTGGCAATCACCTGTTCGACCGGGCCGCCGGGCGCGGCCTGAACGATAATGAAATTGACCACCATAATGCCGAACAAGGTCGGCACGATCAAAGCTAAGCGGCGGAAAATATAAGCGAGCATGGCTGGGGTTATTCGCTTTTCAGGGATTTCAATCCCTCAATTGTCGCCTTGGCGGCGTCCGGGTTGATCCACCAGGTGCCAAACTGGGCACCGGAAAGGGGCGTCACCGCCGGTCTTTCGAATTTATTCCAGAAAATCAGTCGATCATAATCCAGATGCCAATGGGGGATCAGATAATGGCCCCATTGCAGAACCCGGTCGAGGGCGCGGGTGTGGGTGACCAGACTTTTTCGGTCGGGGGCGGCGATCAGTTGGGCGACCAGCTCATCGACGACGGGATCGCTGATGCCGATAAAGTTCTGGCTGCCGTTTTGGCTTGCCGCGTTTGACCCCCAATAGCCCAGTTGTTCATTGCCCGGAGACAGCGACTGGCCCCAGATAAAGGTCAGCATGTCGTAATCGAAGGTTTCAAGACGCCGCAAATATTGCGCCGAATCGACGGTCCGGACGTTCGCCTTGACGCCCAGGCGTTCCAGGTTTTTGGCGAACGGTAAAACGATGCGCTCAAAGGCCGGGCTGACCAGCAAGATTTCAAATTCCAGGACCTGGCCGGTTTTCTCATTGATCCGCTGGCCGTCCTTGATGACCCATCCTGCTTCCTTGAGCAAGCGATCGCCGATCCGTAAATTACTGCGGATGCGTCCGTCGCCTTTGGTTCTTGGTGGCTGGTACTCTGTGGTGAAGACTTCGCCTGGAATACGGCCCCGGAACGGCTCGAGAACTTTAAGTTCCTCGGGTCCCGGCAGCCCTGTCGCCGCCAGTTCGGAATTGTCGAAATAACTGCGGGTGCGGGTGTATTGCCCATAAAACAGATTGCGATTCGACCAGGCGAAATCGAAGGCGTAGGCAAGGGCCTGACGCAACTTGCGGTCTTTGAACATGTCGCGGCGGGTGTTGTAGACGAAGCCCTGAATACCGGCGGTGCGGTTGTGTTTGACCTCGATCTTCTTGATCAAACCATTCTTGATCGCCGGGATATCGTAGGCGGTGGCCCACACCTTGGAAATATTTTCGGCCCTGAAGTCAAACGCCCCGGCCTTGAAAGCTTCGACCTGAACCGTCGCGTCCCGGTAATAGTCGTAAGTCATAACATCGAAGTTATTGCGCCCGACATTAACCGGCAGATCGCGGCCCCAATAATTTTCGACTCGGGCGTAGCTGATGTCGCGGCCCGCCTCCAGACTTTTTATCCGATACGGGCCACTGCCGAGCGGTGGTTCAAGTGTCGTTTTGGCGAAGTCTTTATCCTGCCAGTAATGTTTGGGCAGGACCACCAGTTGCCCCATGATCAGGGGCAGTTCACGGTTCTTGCCATTTTTGAAGGTGAAGCGAACGGTGCGTTCGTCGATCTTCTCGGCCGCCGCGACATCGGCGTAATAATAGCGGTAACGGGGTGTGCCTTTTTCGATCAGGGTGTTGAAGGTCCAGATGACATCGTCGGCGGTGACTGGCTTGCCGTCGTGCCAGCGGGCTTGCTTGCGTAACACGAACTGCACCCATGAGCGATCCTCAGGTGTTTCGATGCTTTGCGCGAGCAGGCCGTAGGCGCTGAAGGCTTCGTCGGCGCTGCCGCTCATTAGCGTGTCGTAGATGTTGCCCAGACCGCTGGCGGCCTCGCCTTTGACAATAAAGCCATTGAGGTTGTCGAAACTTCCCGTCGCGCCCAGCTTGACGGCGCCGCCCTTTGGCGCGTGCGCATTGACATAATCGAAGTGCTTGAAGTCGGGGCCGTATTTGAGCTCCCCGTGCATGGCCAGGCCGTGACGGGGCTCGGCCATGGCCTGGGCAGTCCATGCCAGCATGGCGGCGGCGGTGAGCAAGGTGGCGACGATACGGTTCAAAATAGGGCTCCTGAGTACGGGCGAAAACGTAACTTCGAAATGGGGTCAGATTGTGGCCTCCCCCCCGGTTTCGATCAAGGGCAACGTTATAGCAGTCCCGGCGTGTCAGGTTGTTGTCATTTTGCCGGAATATAAATGCTTCAACAGAGGATATTTTAGACCGTGAACAATTACGACCTTAGCCATCTCAATGTTATGCTTGTTGAAAAGCACGGTTACATGCGCCGCTTGCTGCGCGACGTTTTACGTCAGCTTGGCATCCGCGACGTGCGCGACTGCGACAACGTCGAAGAGGCTTTGGAGATGTTTGCCGAGCGCCCCGCCGATATGGTTATGACCGACTGGGCACCGGGTCTGGATGGTATCGAATTGCTTAAATCCTTGCGCAATTCTGATCGTAGTCCCGATCCCTATGTTCCGGTGATCGTGATAACCGCCAACACGGAATCCCGCCATATCTATACGGCGCGCGATTCCGGCATGACCGAATTCCTGGCCAAACCGATTTCTGCGACACGGGTCTATTCCAGGGTCTGCTCGGTGATCGAGAGGCGCCGTATGTTTATTTCCAACCAGAAATTTTTCGGCCCCGACCGCCGCCGTTTGTCCAAGGAATCCTTTAGTGGCGAAAACCGCCGTTCGCATGGCCATATCAATGGCCCCGAACGTCGTGACCAGTCTTTGGGTAGCTTTCACGGGAATGAGCGCCGAGGAGAGAATGCCAGCGTTTCTTAAAAGTTTAAGGAATGCCACGAGGCCCCAAGGGGCTGCACTATAGCGAGAGGGAACCGCTCCCCCACGTTAATGCGCCCCTATAACCCCGGATCGTTTCGACGGTCCGGGGTTTTTCTTGAGTTGGGCTCAGGCCAACAGTTTGAGAGCCGCCTCGG
>CBFDEA010000110.1:0-6314 GCA_965603695.1 uncultured Rhodospirillaceae bacterium
TAAGAGGGTTTTCTGCCCCCCAATAGCCCGGGTTGTTGTACATTGTGAAATTCCCAAACTGTTGTCGGGAGGCACCGCTCTGGAAACAACTGCGACATAAAATCGGACCATGTGATGGAAACATATTGCGACCTCCTGTTGGTTTGCCAACACAAGGTTTGGCAGAAGAAAATGTAGGGCGGAAAACAACTTTTGCCCTTTGTTGTAGAAAACATATTTTCAAGAAGATGATGGCAATGCAAGTCACTAGGTTAAGTTTGCCATGGCAAAGTTGGATAAGGGTAGAACGGTCAATAAGTTATCCTGCGGGTAATTCAAGAATGGAAAATAAAATTTTGATTAGATGGTGTTCGATCTGCGAGTGATGAAGAGGCTCAGTGCTTAGCTTTCTTGTGGTGCAACGGGTTGCACAGGTTTATAAAGATGTGTCTCCTTTCGGTAAGACCAATACTCTGGTACAAAAGGTTTGTAATTTAATTTTGTACCAACTCGAAAAGACTAAGAAAATCAATACTAAGTGAGTAGCGGGTTAGGGTCCCTCTCCCTCCGCCATTAAATCAGCCCCCAACCGGGGGCTTTTTTAATGGGCGGATGGGGGGCTGCGAGCGACGCCGCTTAATCCCTTTTCTGTTTATGGGTTTATCCTTGACAGGTGGGCCTGTGAGGGTGTTATATAAGGACTAGTTAATAATGATTATTAATAGCATCTCTGCGGATTAGTTGTTTCCGCATGATGGAGAAAAGTTATGAAGTTGCGCCTTATGTCGAAAGTGAAGGTTCTCTGCGCCGCAGTGGCGGTGATGGCGCTATGGGGGGGACCCGCTTCGGCATCGGAGGAAGTTAATCTTTATTCTGAACGCCAGCCCTTTCTGATGGACCCATTGCTTAAGGCGTTCACGGCGGAAACCGCAATCAAGGTCAATATGGTCTACATTAAGAAGGGCATGCTGGAGCGCATCAAGGCCGAAGGCGCCAACAGTCCCGCCGATCTTATTCTGACGAGCGGCTTTGGCAATCTGAATAATCTTCTCCAGGCCGGGCTGCTTCAATCCGTTGGATCGCCCGCCCTGAGCGCCAATATTCCGGCCCAGTATCGCCACCCGGATGGTCTGTGGTTTGGCCTGACGACCCGGGCGCGAATCATCTTCACCCACAAGGACCGGGTTAAGTCGGGTGAAGTCACGTCCTATGAAGATCTTGCGGCAGCGCACATGAAGGGTCGCGTCTGCACCCGTTCGGGTAAGCACGAATACAATATTTCCCTGCTCGCTTCGATCATCGTCGCCAACGGCGAAGCCGCCGCCGAAGCCTGGGCCAAGGGCGTTAAAGAGAACCTGGCGCGCAAGCCCCAGGGCAATGACCGGGCCCAGGTCAAGGCAGTGTTTCAAGGTGAATGCGATGTCTCTCTGGGCAACACCTATTACATGGGCCTGATGCAGACCAATGAGAAATCGCCCGCGCAAAAACAGTGGGCGGCGGCGGTCAAAGTGGTTTTCCCCAATCAGAAGGATCGCGGCACCCACGTCAATGTCAGCGGTGCGGCGGTTACCAAGAGTGCCAAGAACAAGCAAAATGCCATCAAGTTAATAGAGTTTCTGTCCGCTGACAAAGCCCAGAAAATCTATGCCGAAGACAACTTTGAATATCCGGTCAAGGCCGGTGTCGCGGCGTCTGCGGTGGTCAGCTCGTGGGGGACATTCAAGGCCGATAAAGTTTTATTGTCGCGCGTCGCCGAGCAGAGAACCCTGGCGACCAGGATTATGGACAGGGTGCGCTTTGATAACTAAGATCGTCGCAATTTCCGGGTCTCTGATGATTTCCGAGGCCCGGCTATATTACTGGGACTTCATAAGGCGATGACGAGCGCAACTGCAGCGCCAACAGCTAAAGTGGCATCAGGGGCAACCAGGGTTTCCTTATCGTGGCTGAACGGATGGACGATCGGCACGGTGGTCATCGCGATGATCGCGATCACCCCCATTGGCGCCGTCATTTTCATCAGTTTCACGCCCAGCGATGACATCTGGGCACATCTCGTCTCGACGGTTCTGCCGCTCTATATCAGCACCACCCTGTTGTTGATGATCGGTGTCGGCATCGGCACCCTGGTCATCGGCGTTGGCACGGCGTGGCTGGTCTCCATGTGCCGCTTCCCGGGCAAGAGCATGTTCGAATGGGCCTTGTTGCTGCCCATGGCCATGCCGGCATATGTCATCGCCTATCTTTATACGGATATTCTCGAATACGCCGGTCCCATACAGACGATGCTACGCGACATGTTCGGCTGGACAACGAAACGGGAGTATTGGTTTCCGGAAATCCGCTCCCTCGGCGGGGCCATTTCAATGATGACGCTGGTGCTCTACCCATACGTCTATCTGTTGTCTCGCGCCGCGTTTATGGAACAGTCGATTTGCGTTTTGGAGGCCAGCCGGGTGCTCGGACGCGGCCCGCTGCGAAGTTTCTTTTCCGTGGCCCTGCCGCTGGCGCGGCCGGCCATTATTATCGGCGTTTCGCTGGTCCTGATGGAGGCCCTCAATGATTTTGGCACCGTCGACTTTTTCGCCGTCTCGACCTTTACCCTGGGCATCTATGATGTCTGGATGAACATGAACAATGTCGCCGGGGCGGCACAACTTGCCGTCGTGTTGCTGCTTTTTGTCATGGCGCTGGTTCTTACCGAACGTTTCGCCAGACGCAAAAAACGCTTTCATCACACAACAAGCAAGTACAAGGCCTTACCCGGTTATCAACTGGAAGGTAGCGCCCGCAGCATTGCTGTGATCGCCTGCGCCCTGCCGGTTGTTTTCGGGTTTGTCCTGCCGGCGGGCGTCCTGGTCGGCTATTCATTTATCCATTACGAGACGGCAATGAACGCGGCCTTTCTCGGCTACGCCTTCAACTCATTGATGCTGTCGTCGGTGGCCGCCGTGCTGGCCTTGGGCATCGGAATTTTCATGGCTTATGGGGTGCGTTTGCGCAATGAACGGCTGTTGAAAGTCATGGTCCGCCTAGCGTCTTTGGGATACGCGGTTCCGGGTTCGGTGTTGGCGGTTGGCATTCTGGTAACGCTGGGCACCGTCGATAATGGCATCGATGGCTTTATGCGCCAGACTTTCGGTATTTCGACGGGACTGTTGTTCAGCGGCACTATCGCGGCGGTGACCTTTGGCTATCTGGTCCGCTTCCTGGCCCTGGCCTTCGGCAGTGTCGAGGCCAGTCTGGGCAAGATTACGCCGAATATGGACGGGGCAGCGAGAAGCCTGGGTCATGGCGCAATGAGCACCTTGTGGCGAGTGCATCTGCCGATAATCAGGGCCTCCATCCTGACCGCATCGATGATGGTCTTCGTCGATTGCATGAAGGAACTTCCCTTGACGGTCATCCTGCGGCCATTCAATTTTCACACGCTGGCGACGTTTGTTCACCAGTACGCATCCGATGAGCAATTGGGCGAGGCCTCGCTGGCGGCGCTTTCGATCGTCGGTTTCGGCATTCTGCCGGTGATCGTTCTCAGCCTGGCGATCACCCGTTCCAGACCGGGCTACAACAAGAAGGAAATGGCGTGATGGAAGGATTGCATATCGTCGGTCTCTGCCACGCCTACGGCACCAATCAAGTGCTCGATAATGTCGGCTTGATGGTCCCGGCCGGTGAGCTGGTCTGCTTGCTTGGTCCTTCGGGGTGCGGCAAGTCGACCCTGTTGCGCTTGTCCGCCGGTCTTGAAAAGGTCCAGCAAGGAACGATTGCCATCGACGGGCTCACCGTTGCAACCCCTGAGATGCATTTAAATCCGGAGCATCGTCACATTGGCCTGATGTTTCAGGATTATGCCCTGTTCCCGCATTTGAGCATCATCGACAACGTCACCTTCGGCTTGCTGGCAATGTCACCTGACAAGGCAAAAGCGCGGGCCATGGAATTACTTGAACAGGTCGACTTGACGGCCCACGCGAGCAAGTATCCGCATATGCTTTCGGGTGGTCAGCAGCAGCGCGTCGCGCTGGCAAGGGCACTGGCACCGAACCCTAAACTGATCCTTCTCGATGAGCCATTTTCAGGACTCGACACAAATATGCGCCAGACCATCCGCGAGGAAACCCTGAGTGTTCTCAAAGCCAGCGGCGTCGCCACCCTGATGGTCACCCATGATCCCGAAGAGGCCATGTTCATGGCCGACCGGATCAAGATCATCGGCGCCAATGGCCGTATTCTGCAGGCCGGGCGACCGCATGAAATTTATTATCACCCTGCCCACGAATTCGTCGCCAAGATGTTCGGCATGATGAACCGTTTTGAAGGAGTGGTGGTGAACGGTCGAATTGAAACACCTTTAGGAGCTCTAGCCAGCGACCTTCCTAACGGAACGGCGGCGCAAGTTCTGATCCGACCCGAAGGCATAATCCTGGAAAATAATGGCAATGGCAGCGGCAGTACGGTCGAAATTACATCGAGCCATTTGCTTGGCCACGACAACATTGTCCGCGCCCGCCTGGGCGAAGGGGGGGCGGATGACTTGTACGTTCGTGTTCACCACACCTTCGAAGCCGAGTTGAAGAGTAATTTTTCGGCCCGCATCGATCACGAGTACGCCTTTGTCTATCCTTTGGCCGAAGCATTGGAAAATGCAGACGCAGTAGCTGTGGGTCCCATAGTTGTCGAACCGGCGAGCGCAGCCCAATGATGAAGTCGCGACAAGACGCCCATTCATTCACGGCTTTCTCATTATGGGGTCGCCTTGGCGGACAGCCATGGGTTAAAATCGGCGTGTTGGTCTCTAACCTCTTTCAGGACAGCCAAAGCGAGGAGATGCTCAAATGGTAGAACTTTCCGATACCTTTGTTTTGGAATCCGAAGTGTTGGACAGGGACCACGAGCGTCTCGTCGAAATGGTCAATGCTATTTCAGAGCGCATCGACAACGGTGATATCGAGAACTGTAAAGCCGACGTCCTTGAACTGGTTAATTTCGCCAAGGGCCATTTTAACCGCGAGGAGCAAATACTGATCAAAGCCGGTTACCCTGATGTTGGCAAGCATTGCAAACATCACCGCCAACTGGATGATAAAATGGAGCATATCCTGGAATTTGCCGAAAAGGTCGCGGTCAATGAAATGGCGCGGGAAAGTCTGAAGCGGGAACTGGTGTACTTCGTTATGGACGATGTCATTACCACAGACATGGACTTCAAGGCGTTCATTGCCGGTAAGACCAGTTAGACGCGCGCGCCCTTTTTATATATCTAAAATCAGGGTTTCACCCTTTTGCGCCCGTGACGAACAGATCATGATGACGTTGTCTTGGGCTTTTTCGTGGTCCTCCAGGACGCAGTCCCGGTGGTCGGCCTTGCCGCCCAAAAGACCGACACGGCAGCTTCCGCAAACGCCTTCCTGGCAGCCTGATTCAACAGCAATACCGGCTTCATCGATAACCTCAAGTATGCTTTTGCCCACTGGTACATTCAGGGTTTTGTCCTGTCTGGAAAGAATAATATCGAAGGCCTCATCATCGTTTTGTTGTGCCGGGTCTTGCGGGGCAGCGCCGAAGCGTTCAAAGAGCACGGACTGCTCAGGCCAGTGGGCGGCGGCCTTGCGGGCGGCTTCTATAAGGCCGCTTGGCCCGCATACGTAAAGGCAATCGCCTTCACCGGGCATTGCCAAAACCTGTTCCAGATTAATACCGCGTTGCGGATCGCCGCCGTCATGGTGGAAATGCACCTGGTCGTCAAAAGCCTCCTTCACTTCCTTGGCATAGGCCGTGGCTTCGGGGTCGCGCGTGCAATAATGAAGGATTGCCTGTTGACCCAGATTTTTGAACTGACGACCCATCGATAAAAGCGGCGTAATACCGATGCCACCGGCAATCAAGATGTGCCGGACCGCATCGGCCTTGATCGGAAAATTGTTTTTCGGGACCGTCGCCTCAATTTCATCACCCAGGGCAGGTTCAATGGACCAAGGGCCAGCGCGTCGTGCATCCAAGCCGAACCGCCGCGCCCGTCGGGCTCCCACAGCACGGCGATTTCGTAGCGCCCGCGCTCGGCGGGATCGTTGGCCAGTGAATAGGAACGACTGAGACCGCTGCCGGTGACGATGTCGATATGACTTCCCGCGCTAAAGGCCGGTAAAGGACCATCGTCGTGGCCGACCAGTTCAAACATTTTGATGGTGGCGGTCAGCGCTTTTATTTTCTCGACCCGCAGTCTGAGGCGTGAAGTGGGCATTGTCATTGGAAGTGGCTGGTCGGTGGCAAGAATAAGCCGGTCAACCGTCTCGCCGCCGATGATGTGGCGCTCCAGGATTTCATCAATGTCG
>CBFDEA010000111.1:0-6241 GCA_965603695.1 uncultured Rhodospirillaceae bacterium
ATAACGGTGCGGGCGGGTTCGCCATAAAGCGCTTCCTTGGAAGCCGCTAACGGATTGTGATGAACGCGCAAAGAGCCGTAGAGAGTGCCGAGTGTTGGCATCAGTTCAGGTTTCGCCAATGCGCGGTTTACCGCCATCGGCGCTCGTCGATGGGCCAAAGGATTTATTTAATGTCAGCGTCGAATCATCGGCCAACAGGATCGCGTCACTCAACAGATTCAGGACTTTCATATTATTGTTAAGGACGTGACGGGCCTCGGGCCTGACATCATCGACAATTTTTGTGCAGCGGATGATGACGTCCTTACGAATGTCTGAAAGCATATCCTCCAGGCGCTCACCCTTGGGGTTGGCATCGGAAATCAGATAACGGGTCATCAGTGGCCTCCCTATATCAAAGACAATCGCGCGAATATTCCACGACGCGACAATACAGCCAAGTCATCAACGAAGTCATCAGCCGAGTCATCTGGCATTTATTTTTCGTTAACCGATTGACTGGATAATAGATCGTTGTGCTTCAGAATTTAGGCAAGCAGCCCAGAAAGGGAAACAATTATGTCCAAGCAGCCCATTATTTCCGGCATCGCTCGAATTTCAAGACGGATCGCCCGTGCTTTCGGCTATAGATTCGATCATCCCGTCGAAGTGATCGTCGGTTTCCCACCCGGCATGTTCCGTTAAATTAAATTCTATTGTTTTTGCGAATTGCCGAAGTCCACATGACCAGTGTATAAGCATCCGCCGGGCAGACTTTTTTGTCTGCCATCAGACGATGGATAAGGTGGGTTGGCCGAGTGGTTGAAGGCGTCAGTCTTGAAAACTGAATTGCGGGTGACCGTAACGAGGGTTCGAATCCCTCACCCACCTCCATTGTCCCTCAAACACAGTGACGATGCGAACAGCGGCCCTATCATTTTGATGGGGCTTTTTGTTTGGAAAAAGCAAAACCTGTTCGTCACGGCAATGATTTTGTGGCATCTGTGTAGGGTTGGTTCTCATTTGAACAAAAGTTTTCTGGATTAATGATGTGAGTGACGATTTTTACCAGCAGGGCGATCCCTTCCCCCATCCGTTAATCGAAGGGCAGGCGACAACCCAGCTCAGCGCAAGCCAGCGCTTGCGGGGCCTTATTGCCGTGCTGGCAAGCCTGATGGCCGCCGGCATTACATTCGGCACCTCTATCCCCCTGCTGTCGTTGCTGCTTGAACGTCGCGGCGTTTCGACATCGATGATCGGCATCAATACATCGATGCCGGTATTGGCAACGGTATTATTCTCCCCCTTCATTCCATCGATTGTCGCGCGTTTTGGCACCTATCGTTCGATGATGGCCGGGATCGTCTTGATCATCGTCTGCTTCCTGTTGCTACCGGTTTTCCAATCGTTGGAGATGTGGTTCATCCTGCGTTTTCTGATTGGTATCGGCATGTCGGTTCACTGGATCGTCAGTGAAACCTGGCTCAATTCGGCGACGACCTCTACCAACAGGGGGCTATATGCCGGGTTATACGCGACCCTGATGGGTGCCGGGTTTGCCTTCGGTCCGGTATTGCTGACCTTTATCGAAATCGACGGCTGGACGCCCTTTTTCATCATTACCGGGGCCATCGCCCTGGCCGCTATCCCCCTGACCTTAGCCATCGATTGCGCACCGAAACTGGAGATGTCGGCACCATCGGAACGCTGGTCGGCAATCCGCAAGGCACCGACCATCTTCATCGCCGTTTTCATTTCCGGCCTGTCCGAGACAAACCTGATGTCACTTATGCCGATCTATGGCTTACAAATGGGACTGCCGCAAACCGAGGCATTGCTACTGGCGGCAGTCGCCATTGCCGGTGCCGTTTGCCTGCAGTTACCCATCGGTTGGTTAAGTGACCGCATGAACCGGCGCACACTTCTGAACGCCAGTGGCCTGATCGGTTTTGCCGGCGCCCTTGCCTTGCCCTTCATATTGGAACCCGAATATTTGCGCTGGCCTGTTTTATTCCTGTGGGGCGGTGTCGCTATGGGGCTCTATACAATCGGCCTTGCCGAACTGGGAGACCGCTTCACCAACAGCGCCCTTAGTGGGGCCAATGCCTTGTATGTGATGACCTACTGCATCGGCAGTATGGCAGGCCCACCGATTGCGGGGGTTTTGATGGACGGCTTCGGTCCGGACGGATTCCCGATAACGCTGATCGCCGCGTTCTCTGTTTTTCTTGTGATGGCAACGCTGCGCACGGTTGCCAAAAAAGCTTAAATAGTTTTCTCTTTTGTCCGGCTAAAGCCGCCAAACTCGGTGAAACTGGCGCCGATAATAAGAACCGCGCCAAGACTTTCACGCAGACCGAACGGTTCGTCCAAAAGCAGCGCCGCTGAAACCAGAGAAATGACGACCTCAAGCATCAGGAAAATGGCGACCTTGCCGGGGTCCAATCTGGACGCCCCGAAAAGCGTCAGGGAAACTGCCGGAAGCATCCAGATCAGGGCGAGGGCGAACAGCCAAAACTCGGCGGTAAAAATCCCGCTCGCCAAGCCACTGACGCTAACGGATTCCCTGCTGCCGGGGACCAATGTCAGCAGATAAAACGCCGGCCCCATCAACGCCAATGATGAGAACACCTGGCCTAAATATGGCGTCGAGTCACTGGATCTGGCCGAAAGCGTGAAGGCAAAAGCCCAGGCTATTCCGGAAAAAAGCGCCAAAAAGTCGGCGACACTGGAAGGTAACGGAAACCCGGAGCCGTCATAGAAGACAACACCCATGCCGCAGATACCCAGAACGATACCGCAAACGCGGCGCACGGTGATGACATCGCCATTAAATACCCGGCCTAAAATAGCGCTCCAAACCGGCATCAGGTAGAACAGCAAAACAACCCTGGCGACATTGCCGCGAATCATTGCCTCAAAATACAGGGCCATACCAAGCCCCATAAGCAATCCGATAAGCCAGACCCTGGAACCCAATAGTTGGGACCACTGAGCCTTATATTGAACAATAGGGACGACGGCGATTGTCGCCAGAATGCAGCTGACCGTAATCGCCAGGCCCTGCTCCCAGCCAGCCCCGCTTAATTGGCGAATGGGAACCCAGGCAGTTCCCCACAGCACTGTCGAGGTCAGCACGGCCCGGTCAGGGCGCATCATTTAAGCGCGCGCAAAGTCGATGACGATACGGCCATCGACTTTCCCCTGTTCAAGCCGGTCCAGGGCTTGATTGACCTGACCGATGGCAATGGCTTCGATGCCGATCTGAAGATCGATATCCATGGAAAGCTGAAGCAAGTCCTTCAGTTCCTGGCGGGTACCAACCGAAGTGCCGGTTATTCTGGCCCCCGTATAAAGCAACCACTCGAGGTTTAGTTCCACCGGTTCGGACACTTGGGCGACGGAAATAATCCATGCCCGGGTATTGATGGAATCGGTAATGGCCTGCCATGTCCGGTTGGTCGGGGCGAAATTGATACAGGCGTCGGCACCCCCCAGGTCGCGGATTTTTGAACCCGGGTCATCGCTCGACAAGAAAGCATAATCGGCACCAAGGGCCGTCGCCAAGCGCAGCTTGTCCTTGTTCGTATCGATGGCGACGACTTTTGCCCCCGCGGCTTTTGCCAACTGGATAGCGTATTGACCGAGGCCACCGCAGCCGAAGATGGCGCAGGTTTTACCGGGACCAAGTTCGGCCTTGAGGATCGCCCCATAAGCCGTAACCCCGGCGCACAACAACGGGGCCGCCGCCACCGAGGACAATCGCGGATCACCACCGTGTAGTTTTCCTTGACGATGGCGTATTCGGCAAAACCACCGTCGACGTTAAAGCCATGGCCACGGTGTTCGCTGCAAAATGTCTCATGGCCGCTCAGGCAATCCCGGCAGTGCCCGCAAGTGTCGTGCATCCACGGCAATCCGACCCGTGTCCCCTCTTCGATCAATCGACAATCGGGGCCACGCGCGACCACCCTGCCGACACCTTCATGGCCAAGAGTGATCGGGAAGATGGCCGGATCGGGGGCGCTTGAGCCTGAGCGCATGTCAAGATCGCTGTGACAAACGCCACAAGTCTCAAGTTTGATCAGAAGCTCGCCAGGACCAGGCTTGGGTACGGGTATTTCCCTGATGTCGAGCGGTTTGCCGAATTCGCTGAGCACTGCCGCCCACATTGTTTTACTGGTCACGCAGGAACTCCCTTCGGCTCAGTCGCCAATATTGATGACAATTTTACCCATGTGACCACCCGCGTCCAGGCACGCATGAGCGGCACGGATATCCTTGAGCTCAAATGTTTCAGCGATATGGATATCTATTTTTTTAGCGGCGAGAAGCTTCATCCCCTCGGCAACAACTTCGGCTTGCTCGGCCAGCCTGTCGCCAAGTTTCAAAACCATCGGCGTCAGCATCATGACATTATGGATCGTCAGATTGTTGACGTAGGCGGTCTCGTCGGCATCATCGGGCGACGTTCCCATCAACGAGACGACGCGGCCATAGGGTGCCATCGCGCGGTAGGTTTTTTGCATGGCTTCAAGACCGATATTATCGAGGGCGACATCGAGTCCTTTGCCCCCTGTCCATTCCATAGATTGGCCGACGAAATCTTCACTGCGGTAAAAGATCGCCTTTTGCGCCCCCAGGGCGCGGACGAATTCTGCCTTCTCGTCACTGCTGATCGTCGTAGCGACGCGGGCACCCCGTAAAGCGGCGAGCTGGATGGCCATATGGCCGGTGCCACCGGCCCCGGCGTGGATCAGGGCGGACTCGCCAGATTGGATATCGGCACGCTGGTAGAGTGATTCCCAACAGGTGATAAACACCAACGGCAAGGCGGCTGCCTGCGCGAAGCTTATGGACGCGGGCTTTGCCACCAACTGGCTTTCGGGAACAATGGCGAACTGCGCGTAGGTGCCGGGGGTCTCGCCGAGTCCACCATTACAGAAACAGACCTCGTCACCGGGCTTGAAGCGGCTGACGCCTGCGCCGACCTCTTCAATTATTCCGGCCCCATCGTGGCCCAAGATAAATGGATTGTCGCTTTCAACATAGGCCCCAAGCGACCTGAAGAAACTATCGGCAGGATTTAAGGCCGCGGCCTTCAGGCGCACCAGCACGTCACCTGTGTTACCCGGCCAAGCCAGGGCAACGTCGGTTAGTTCCAGAACTTCCGGGCCACCCGCCGCCGTTGTCAGCACCGCCTGCATTTTTCGCGTCATGTCGCTAAGTCTTTCAATTGATACCGAGTTCCCGGCGTTTGCCGGCGCTCCACCCTTGTGTCATCCGGTCGGCGATCATAGCAATAATCGCCATGCCAATTCCGGCCGTCATGCCGACCCCGAAATCGCCGTCGCCCAGGCCGATATAGACCTGTTGTCCCAAATCGTTGGTACCGACCAAGGCGGCGATCACCAACATGGCGATGGCGTACATAATCGTTTGATTGAGGCCCAGCATGATAATCGGTTGCGCCAACGGCAGCTTGACCTGAAACAGCAATTGCCGCCCGGTGCAGCCCATGGCCGTCGCCGCCTCGATGACTTCTTCGGGTAAATCGCGCAAGCCGTGTTCGACATACCTGATCGCCGGCACGAAGGCATAGGCAATGATCGCCAGCAGCGCGGAAAATTCACCGATCTTGAAAATCATCACCACCGGAATCAACAGCACGAACAACGGCATGGTCTGCAAGGTATCGTTAATCGGCCGGACGATAGCCGAGACACGGTCGTTATGGGCGGCCCAAATGCCGATAGAGCCGCCGATGATGAACGAAAGAATAACCGCCAGTCCGCACATATACAGTGACAGCACGGCGACATCCCAGGAGCCGGTGACCAGCAGAAATAATAGTCCCAGGAAAGTCCCGACAGTCAATTTCCAACCACCGAGCCGCCACCCCAAAACCATGAAGACGACACTTAAGGCGAGCCACGGAATTTTGGTCAGGCCGAAGTAATAAATGATGCCGAAAACCGCCACGGCAATGGCCACCCTGGTGCTGAAATAACGAAACGCCGCGCCAATAAGGCCCGCGAAAAGCACAAGGTAGCCGACACTGTGAGCGGCGGTCATCTCGAAACCCCAGGAATACGGACTGATTGTTTCGCCCAAGCCAATCTTCGTCGGCAACATGACGTAGAAGAAGCTGACGGTCTTTATAGTTTCGATGGCCCCGCGGTAATGGAGAATAAAATAGGCGATGGAATCATTGAGGTATTTTGCCGGGTGGACTTGCCAGGCTTCGGGGTATTCATGCAAG
>CBFDEA010000112.1:0-6240 GCA_965603695.1 uncultured Rhodospirillaceae bacterium
TCACCTGCGGCCGGGGCTGGCCCTGGTCGATCCGGTGACGACAGATAGCCTACCCGCAGGGGTCATTGCCGCAACCGGCTTTGACGTACTGACCCACGCCATCGAATCCTTTACCGCCCGGCCCTACAGGACGCGCGAGAAACCGGCCCTTGGCACCCGCCCACCCTATCAGGGGGCCAATCCGTTTTCCGATATCGGTGCCGAGACTGCCATCCGCATCGGCGGCAAATATCTGGTCGACGCGGTCCTTGACAGAGACAACATGGAGGCCCGCCACCAGTTGATGTTCGCCGCCACCCTGGCCGGGCAAGCCTTCGGCAACGCTGGCGTTCACATTCCTCATGCCATGTCCTATTCGGTCGCCGGTTTGAACCATCAATACATCGCCAAGGGTTATGAGAAAGCCAACCCGATGGTGCCGCACGGACTGTCGGTGGTGATCAACGCCCCCGCCGCCTTCCGCTTTACCGGCCCGGCCGGACCGCAGCGCCACCTGCAAGCGGCTGCGGCACTGGGTGCCGATATTTCCAACGCCGCACCCGCCGACGGCGGCGAACTGTTGGCCCAGCGTTTATGCGACATGATGCGGGCCACCGGGTTGCCCAACGGCCTGGCCGAAATAGGGTATGAGGAAGCCGACATCCCGGCCCTGGTCAAAGGCTCCTACGCGCAAAAGCGCCTACTGGCCCAGGCCCCCTGCCCGGTCGGCGAGGATGATCTGGCGGCTATATACCGGGCCGCCATGAAGTACTGGTAGTGTACGCTCCCCTGGATACTGCTAAAAAAACCGTTCTCTGGGTATTTTGCAAATTCCCATGATTGAGCTATCCTCCAGGGTACTGCTTTGGAGGATTATCAATGCTTATCGAACTGGCGAAGAGTGCGGCGCTCCTTCTTGCGTTGGGGTATTTGCAAAGCTTTGTCGCCCGTCAATGGCCTGACGAAGAAGCTGTTGGAAAAATACTTTCGGGCAGTCTTTATGGCGCAATCTGCGTTATCGGCATGATGTCACCCATTGAGTTCTCGAAGGGGGTCATCTTTGACGGTCGCTTTGTCATTCTGTCATCAGCCAGTTTTTTTGGTGGCCCGGTTGTCGGCCTTATTGCTGCAGCAATAGCATCCATCTTTCGCATTTGGATTGGTGGCGCAGGCGCATTCATTGCCCTTGGCGCCGTCGCCTCGTCGGTAGCCATTGGTCTGTTTTATCGATACGGCCATGCCAGGGGCTGGCTGCAAACCGGACTCGTTCCATTTTTAATTTTTGGTGTCGTCGTTCACGTTGGTGTCGTGATGTGGATGCTGCTCTTGCCGCCAGAAATAGCCATGAAGGCCGTTCAGGCGGCTGGCCCCCCCATGGTCTTGGTGTTTGGCCCCGCAACCGCTGTATTCGGCCTGTTGCTGCAAGATATTAGGCACCGTGTTTTAATAGAAAAGGAATTAAGAAACACCAAGGAGCAACTTAATGACGCCATCGAGAATATCTCTGAAGGCTTCGTCCTTTTTGATGCCAATGGCAGGTTAATTGTCTGTAATAGCCAGTATAAGGAATTTTACGGCTATTCAGATGAAGACGCCCGACCCGGGGCACATACCAGAGACCTGGGAATTCTGGATCTGGAGCGCGAAACCGTGATCCATTCGGGCGATCCCACAGATTATATCGAGCGCCGCAAGTTAACTGAGCGATTGCGGGGAAAACTCATCGTCGGCCTGAAAGATGGCAGAACCCTTGAAGTACGCGACCGAAAAACAACATCCGGGGGCGTTGTCAGTATCCAGGAGGACGTGACCGAACGCGAACAGGCGCGCCAGGCATTGCAGCAGGCGCACGACGAACTGGAACGTCGCGTCGAAGAGCGCACATTCGAACTTTCACAAGAAGTGGCCGAACGAAAACGGGCCGAAGAAAAGGCCGAGATTGCAAGTCGGGCAAAATCGGACTTGATGGCCAACATGAGTCACGAGTTGCGGACTCCCCTGAACGCCATTATCGGTTTTTCTGATTTTATGCGAGCTGAAACTTACGGCCCCGTCGGCAATGATAAATACCAGGAGTATGTGAATGACATTCATCACTCCGGCCAACATCTTCTGGATCTCATCAACGACATTCTCGACGTTTCCGCCATTGAAGCCGATGCCCTTGAACTGCACGAAGATACCTTGGTCCTGGCAGATGCCATTGATGCCTCGGTTCATTTGATCACGCCCCTGGGGAAAGACGAACAGGTCAGCATCGCCTCATCCCTTGACCCCGCGGTTCAACTGATTCACGCAGACGGGCGCAGGCTAAAACAAATCCTGCTCAATCTCCTGAGCAATGCGGTTAAATTCACACCGCAAGGCGGCAAAGTCTCCGTTAGTACGCAGCTAAATGATGACGGTTCACTTGCCATTTGCGTTGCCGATACAGGTATCGGCTTAGATGACGAAGATATTAAAACAGCCCTGAGTACATTTGGTCAGGTCGACAGTGGCCTTGACCGCAAGCACGAAGGCACGGGCCTGGGTCTGCCGCTAACCAAGGGATTGATAGAACTACATGGCGGGACCTTGGAATTCGAGAGTGAAAAAGACCACGGCACTTTGATAACAGTGACTCTCCCCAAGGAGCGGGTGATCAAGAGCGTCTGAATTGGGAGTGCCTCAATGACCGCTCAATCCAGTTTGACCAGCGCCTAGGGATGATCTAGCTGGAATTTACTCGACTGTCCGGGCTTTGCTTGAAAATTTCCGCCACCCTATCCTTGGCAAAGACGACAGTTACCGTGGTTCCATCGCCCTCCTGGCTGACAATGTCCAGCGTGCCGCCGTGCAGCGCGACCAACCCCCGTGTCAGCGGCAACCCCAAACCGGTGCCTTCATGCTTGCGCGTCAGGCTGCTATCGACTTGGCCGAACGGGGTCAAAGCCTTGGCTATGCCTGCCGGGCTCATGCCGATGCCGGTGTCGGTGACCGTGAAGACATGCCCGCCCTTGCCATCGGAGTCGACGGACAAGGAAACCGATCCACCGGACGGCGTAAACTTGACAGCATTTGACAACAAATTGAGCAAGATTTGCTTCATCCGCCGTTGATCGGCCTTGAGGGTCGGCAAACCCTCAGAAATATTGGAACTCAAACGAATTCTACCTCTGTCGGCGCGGTGGCCGATCAAACGCATGGAGGAATCGACGAGGGTCCTCAGATCCAACTCTTCTTCATGCAGTTCCAGCTTACCGGCTTCAATTGCAGATACATCGAGAATTTCGTTAACCAGTTCCAGAAGATGTTCGCCGGAATTCATGATGTCGTCGATGTATTCCCTGTACTTGTCACATCCCACCGGGCCGAAGGCTTCCGATTTAATGAAACCGGAAAAGCCGATGATGGCATTCAAAGGTGTGCGCAACTCATGGCTCATGTTGGCCAGCAATTCCGATTTGGCGCGATTGGCGACGCCGGCTTTTTGCAAGGCCGAATGCGCCTCCTGTTCGGCTTCTTTGTAGCGGGTAATATCTTCATGGGAAGAAACGTAATGCGTAATTTCGTCGTCATCGTCCTTAACGGCGGCAATCGTCGCATAGACCCAAAACGTGGAACCGTCTTTGCGCCTGTCCTTGATCTCGCCCTGCCATTCCCGGCCCGCCATAATCGTCTGCCATAAGTCCACATAGGTTTCGGGAGAGGTTTCATCGGATTTCAGGATTCTTGGATTTTTTCCGATGGCCTCTTCAGAGGAATAGCCGGTGATTTCCGAGAACTTGGCGTTGACATACTCGATGGTGCCCTGAAGATCGGTAATGAACACCGCGATGGGGCTTTGTTCGACGGCACGAGACATCTTCAACAACGCCACCTCGGCTTGTTTGCGTTGTGAAATATCGCGGATCGTCGTCAGACGGACCTTTCTGCCTTCATAGATCAGTTCCCGGCCCTTGACCCGTAGAGGAAAAGTAGAGCCGTCCTTGCGCTGGCCCTCGGCTTCGTAGGTCTCCTCATTGCCTTCTATAACCCGGTGTTGAACGGTGTCTTTTGAACGCTGAGAAACGACAAAAGCCGGCGATTGACCAATCAATTCTTCGCGGCTGTAGCCAAGAATTTCGGTGCCGACCGTGCTAACGTCCATGATCGTGGAATTTTCGATGAGAAATGCGCCATCGTCGATATTATCGATAAAGAAGCGATGCAGCTTGGCGCTTTCATCATACGCCGAGGCGGCAGTTGTCGCACCCAAACGCAGGCACCCGAAGTAACCGGCGATCAGGGCAACGACGGCACTGGCCACGACGCTAAGCCCGTGGGACTGCCATAACCCCAGGTGCGGAAAGATAAATTCCTTTGCCCCTTCGAAAAGAGACATCAAGACGAGTGCGATCATAACGACGAGCAACACCCGTTTAGCGGTCCACTTCATATTAACCGATCACTTTAAAGTAAATAACCCACGCCACTAATTGATAGAACTTGCCTTACACACGTAGCAGGAATCAAAGGTTTTATCAAAGTTGAAGGTACTGCGTGGATGATTTCCTTAACCGATCAAGCCAATTTGACCGCCGTTCCGTTGGCCGTGACCATGAGCATCGATTTATCATTGCCGCCTAAGGCCTCGTAGTCCAGATCGACACCGATGATGGCGTCGGCGCCCAACTCTTCGGCCTCGGCGCTCATTGCCTCCAGCGACAACGCTTTGGCGTTTTTAAGTTCCTTTTCATAGGAGCCCGAGCGCCCGCCGACGATGTCGCGGATACCGGCGAACATGTCGCGGAAAATATTGGTACCCATGACGGCTTCACCCGAAACAATTCCGCAGTAGCTGCTGACGCTGCGTCCTTCGACGCTGTCGGTGGTGGTGATAATCATATCCTATTCCATTCCTTCAAGTTCATCGACAAACCCTGAAACCATACCAAGGCCGCGCTTCCAAAATTCCGGGTCACCGGCATCAAGCCCGAACGGCGCCAGCAATTCCTTGTGCCGCAGGGTCCCACCGGCACCCAGCATGGCCAAATACTTTTCCTGAAAGCCCGGATGGCCGCCTTGGAAAACATCATACAACGAGTTCACCAGACAATCCCCAAAAGCATAGGCATAGACGTAAAACGGCGAATGGACGAAGTGCGGAATGTAGGCCCAGAAGGAACGGTAGTCGTTGTCGAAGGCGATACCGTCGCCCAGGCTTTCGCCCTGAATCTCCATCCAGATATCGCCGAGTCTCTCTGCCGACAACTCACCATTGGCGCGTTCGTCATGCAGGCGTTCCTCGAAACTATGAAAAGCGATCTGACGGACCACCGTGTTGAGCATGTCCTCGACCTTGCCAGCCAGCAGAATTTTGCGCCGCGCCGGGTCGTCCTCTCGGGCAAGCAGCGAGCGGAAGGTCAGCATTTCGCCAAACACCGACGCCGTTTCCGCCGTCGTCAGCGGCGTGTCGGCCATCAACGTTCCTTGTGGCCCCGCCAACACCTGATGCACGCCGTGGCCAAGCTCGTGGGCCAGGGTCATGACGTCGCGCGCCTTGCCGTGGAAGTTCATCAGGATATAAGGATGCACCGAGGGTACGGTGGAGTGGGAAAACGCCCCGGAATCCTTGCCTTCGCGAAGCTCCGCGTCAATCCAGCGCTTGTCGAAGAACTGGCTGGCGATATCGGCCAACTTCGGCTCGAAACGACCGTAAGCGTCGAGCACCACTGTGCGCGCGTCGTCCCAGCTATAGGCCGCGACGTCGTCACCCGGCAAGGGCGCGTTGCGGTCCCAATAGTCCAACGCATCGACCCCGAACCACTTGGCCTTGAGCCGGTAGTAACGGTGCGACAATTGCGGATAGGAGGCGCGAACCGAACTGACCAGCGCGTCGACCACCGTGTCTTCGACCTGATTGGAAAGATTGCGCTCCGATATGGGGCGTGGATAGGAGCGCCAGCCGTCTTCGATGGCCTTGTCCTTGGCCAGCGTGTTGGTGATCAGCGAGAACAACTTGATGTTTTCGCCGAGCACCTGGCCCAGCGCCGCCGCCGCCGCCTTGCGCTTGGCTCCGTCGATGTCGGACATCTGGTTGAGAACCTCGGACATGCTGACCTCTTTGCCATCCAGCGCGAAGCGAAGACCTGCCTCCGTCTCGTCGAAAAGCCTGATCCAGGCGGCACGGCCACTAACCGATTTTTCATGCAGCAGTTTTTCAAGCTCGTCGGAAAGCTGGTGGGCGCGAAAGGCCCGCACTTCCCTGATCCAGGGCGCGTAATGGGTAGCTTTGCCAGC
>CBFDEA010000113.1:0-6223 GCA_965603695.1 uncultured Rhodospirillaceae bacterium
ATATACCGAAGACAAAGGTATTGCCCTGACTGAGGATCATGCTTTGTGTACAAAGGCCGCCGAACTTGATCCACGTATCAATGGAAAAAGGAACTCTGCCGTCGAGCGCAACGCCGATTGAGGTTGCTGTTTCAACATAGGCATTGGCCGAAAGTGAAAGTTGATGATAGGCAGTCGGTATCTGCTGGTTGGGCATGACGAAATCTCCCTGGAATTTGTTATTGGCGTCTTGACCGGGGGTTAGGAAATAACCTCGGCGCTACTGCTTCCGACTTCCAGAAGCACCGCGTTTTCGCTCAGCTTATGATCTGTGGGATCAATGGCGAGACTGGCCCACGGCGTGGCGTAAGAACGGATTTCATCGGTCACATCACTCATTGGCGGTGTAAAATATGCCTTCGTCTCGATCGTCACACCGGCGGGCCACGACTGTCCCGCAGGCAGGTTGACCTTCGTCTGAACGCCACCGGTGAACCCGGCGGGGCAACTGTATCCAACAGTCGAGTATGGCGGAGTACTGGTCCCCACCGTAATGGTTTGATTGAGGGGGGCGGGCGCGGTAAAGGCGGTGCACGAGAGATTAATGGTCGTCCCGTTGGGCAGGGAGCCGCCGGTAATATTAATCATGAAGAAAGCCGTGTGGGCTTCCGTGAATTCGTTGTTGAAGGTATCGAGCCGGACGTAACTGGATGCCGCCGCATTGATAATCTGAAGGTTGCGCCATGCCACGTTTTGATAGTTTTTGACCCAGCTGACGAAATCGGCAGCCGAGGCGAAGTTCGTCGTCGGCATGGTAAACTGTTTGTTGGAGGGGAAGCAGGCGCCGACCAGGCAGTAATGATAAGCACTCGTGTTTTGCGGCGTATTCCAATAAAACGGCGTATCGGGGATCGACAGTTGACCGGGTCCGACGACAGGGCAGGTCGCGTCGTAAGATGGCGTCTTGGAGCTGGAAAGCACGGGGATCGTCTGGTTGACCCACTCGGTAACATTCATAAACAAGGACGACTTGCACCAATATAATTGAAGTGTGCCGCCGACGCTGGCGGTCGTTGAAAGGTTCTTGGTCCGCACATAAACGTAATTGAAATTGCCCGAAACGATCGCCTGGTTGGGGTCCTGGGTGTAATTGGCCGCGAAATAACTTTGCGGACTGGCGACCTGCGCATGGCAGATAATGTCCGGCGAGAGATACCCGTAACCCGGAGACGGCACCGTCCCGACATCATTCAATGAATCACGAAAAAGCAAGCTGTCCCATGCCGGCATGACGAACTCTCCCCTGTTATGGTGGCAATTTTGCTCTACCTATAGAAAATTAGAATATATATTATATAACGCTATGAGGGTATTGCAAGATCTAAATGGACGTGACGTCAGAGCCGAGCTCCTTCCCGTCATAAAGAAAGCCGGATTTCAAAACATTGCCCTTTACGGGCGGCTTTTTCTGCAAACGCGATCGGTGTCGCTCCGCCGTGGGCGGAGTGTGGCCGGTAGTGGGTATCGTCATGCTTCTACGCGGCAGCACCGATCTGGGCATGAGACAACGATGACAACAGCGCCTCATTCAGGCATTGATCACGCAGGCGGCTTAAAATCTCTCCAGACCCTTAATGTTCTGAAGGTAGTATTGGTGATAGTCGGCAAGTTCCGGCTTGCCCTGCGTGCGTTCGGCGAAGGCGCGCAGGACCGGCAATTGTTGTCTGGCGAAGTGGGCCGTATCGACATCCTTAAGCCGCGGCAGTACGGTGGTGAAGTTGAGCACGACGGTGCCGCCTTTGGCGCTCCTGGCCGCACTTTCCAAACCCGCCGCGACGTTCGGGGCGGCGGAAATCAGGGCATCGGCGTAGGGCCGCAAGATCGCCGCCTGCTCCTTGAGCTTTTGGGCCTCAAGGTCGAAGTCGGCCCGCCCGATGATTTCTTTATCACGGTAAACGACCGGGGCCGCGGGTGATGTATCGCACAGCCAGCCGGGCCTTACTTGCAGCAGCGGCCCCTGATCGCTTTCCTGACGGTAGGCGGAAAACGGCATGGTCCGGCAGCGCTGCGGCTTGTCGGCGTGAATCGAGCAGCGGCCATCGTCGCTTAAAACCGGACAGGAAAACGACGGCGGCAGATAGGACGTCGGGCTGATTTGCACGGCCACCCGTTTGTTCTTCGCCAGTTGCAAGACCGTGCCGTGGGCGGCGGTGAGTTTATAGGCCTTGGCGCTTTGCCTGACCGGCGTCAGAACCATGGCCAGCGGGAAGTATCCGGCCCCTGCCAGGGCGTCATCCAGTGTCAGCGGCAACCAGCCATGGCAACACTTGCCGCAAGCCGTACAGTGGAAGTGGCGTTCGACCAAGTTCAGGCACCACAGCATTTCTTGAACTTGCGGCCGGAGCCACAGGAACAAGGATCGTTGCGGCCAACCTTATCAACCTGTCTTGGCGCAGGCTTCGGATTGGTTTGGCCGCCGGCGCACAGCCAGCGTCCGTCCTGGCGACGAAATTGCGCCAGTTCATGATGGATGCGCGGCTCGTCATGCAGGCGAAAGTTGGCGACGAATTCTATCGCCCCCGTTTCGTCATCCGGCCCGCCCGCGCTGACGCTGCGGATTTCCAGACCCAGCCACTGCGCCCCGGCGGCGGTGCTTTCGGCCTCGACCAGATCGAAGCCGTCTCTCAGGTCGGGGGTCAGGGTATCGACCAGATAATCCGTCTTGCCCATGGCGAAGGCGGTGTAGCGCGAGCGCAGCAAGGCCTCCGCGCTCGGCGCCGCGGCGCCGTCAATCAGCGGCCCGCAACAGGCATCGAATTCCTTGCCGGTACCACAGATGCAAAGGCTCATTACATTTTGTGCTCTTGAAAGAAGATGCCGTTGGCCATCTGAACTTCGCGGACATAGAAGGTGATTTCGGCGACCTGTCCCGGCGTCACTTGCGGCTGCGGCGGCATGTTGCCAAAATTCCAGTGATGGCGAGGAACGCCACTCTTGGCGGCCCGTTGAAACGACATATCGTCGTGATGGCCGGGATTGTAAACATTATGAATAAGCGGCGGACCACCCTTGCCGCCCGCTGCATTGGCACCATGACACTGGGCGCAGTTGTCGCTAAAGAGCTGCTCCCCCAGTTGCGCGGTTGGCGACAGCGCCGGAACCGTGACAGCGACCATGGCGTCCGCATCAGAAGGCCCGGAAAACTTAGAACCAATAACCGCGACGCCGCCAATCAGAACCAGGGCGATAACGATCTTCGGAAGATGTTGGGATAAAGTCATGGAGTCTCGCTTCTATCAAGGTTGATGGGCGGGCATTCAGTTTAGGTGTTCTGAAGATAAAGATTAAGGGGAAATGTGGCATCAATCGGGCCGATGTTGACGCCGCCGGGAAGTCGGCTTACCGTGTCTGCATGTTGAAACCAAACTCCGCACTGTTGATTGAACGGCGAATTATGTTCCCGGCCTTCGTTTAAGGGCCGGGAAAACACGACTCTCGCCTTCTTCTTTCAGCTTCGGAGTTTAAGTAAATGTTTCAACAATTCGAGGCGCACCCCCGCGCCCAATCATCGACCTTCTGTTTTTCCGTGCATGCCGACAACGACGTCTCGGTCCTGCCCAACGTCACCGCCGCCCTGGCCAAACGCGGCCTGACCCCCGAACGCATGATCAGCACCCTGTTCAAACACGGGCAAGGAGAACTGCATGTGGATTTTCAGATCGAAGGACTGGACCAGACAGCCGCCGACCTGCTGGCCAAAGCCATGCGCCGCATGGTCTGCGCCCGGGTGGTGCTGATGGCGCAGAAGTGAGGCGGTTAATCAAGTCGCCATGGGCGAGGATGACCCGCAAAGATCAATTAACATTGTCATTTACCGCATGTTTCGCTTAAAATAATCGAAACGTGCGAAATCAGGCAAGGAGCCACCCCATGCGATCCATGAGCGCCAACGACGCCAAGAAGAACTTCGGTCAACTGATAGACACCGCCCGCAGGGAGCCGGTAACCATCGAAAAACACGGTCGCCCGGTGACCGTGATGCTATCGGTTGAGGATTTTGAGGATTTGAGCGGACACCGGCAACAATGGCTGCACGACAACAAGGCGGCCCTGGAAAGTTCTAACGAGCACGTCGAAAAACACGGCCTGCCGCTTGCCCGCCACCGGCAATTCTGATGGCACGTTTTGATGTCTACGCAAACGCGGATGGCGGCGGCTACCTGCTTGATGTTCAGGCCGACATCCTGAGCAGCCTCAACACCCGCATCGTCGTGCCACTGATGGTAACGGGAGACGCCCCAACCCCGGCCAAACGCTTGAACCCCAGCTTTCAGATCGACGATGAAACGGTAGTCATGGTCACCCAGTTCATGGCCGCCGTGCCAGTAAGCATCCTGAAACAACCAGTGGCAACATTAGAGCCGCAGCATCTGGAAATTATCGACGCAGTGGATTTTCTGATGCAGGGGTTTTAAGGAGCCACCTTCAAATACCTAAAGCCAATCAGCCGTCAGTCCCGCGCAGGCGGGAATCCTGTTCTTTCTTGTCCGATATAGGGAACACCTCAAAATATCCGACGAGTGATTCAATACGATCACCGCAAAAGCGCAATCAGAGCGCTGATAGCAATTACCACGCGCGCAACATCAAACCTGATGAAAATAAGGATGTTTAGCTTCGATTTTTTCAATAAGTAGAACTCCTTTGGAGTCCTCCTCATATATCGGGTGAATAACTGTTCATACCATGTACATGGCTAAAAGGCAATATTCCCGGGGTTACGGTGACAGCCCCTCTTGTCCCGCCTTTCTCAAAGAACTGGGCCCCGGATCAAGTCCGGGGTGACGGCTGGGGATTGGGGGTTGATGGGTTTTCTTTTGCTTTCGAGTTCGCGAGCCAAGCGAGCGGAGCGAGCGCTTGGGCCTTGAGGGGCTTACCTCCTAAAGGACTATAAAAAAAGGCGAATTCCGCACGGTAGTTAAATATTAACCAATTTTCCGCGATACTAACTGGAGCGAAGAATCATGCTTGGGGATAATCCCTGGCATGAGGCGGGGGCCGCAACTTCCATTATCAATCGTTGCCTGGCGAGAAAGGATACTCGCATGACTGACGAAGAGAAAACCAGCCAGCCCTCTGCTGGCCCTACAGACTCTGCCGCACCGAGCGATAGGCGTGCCGAAGGCGGGCGGCGCGCAACCGATCGCCGCGCCGATGATCGCCGCAAGCCCACTGACCCGACCGCCGAGATCGCCAGAAAACTTATCGACAGCAAGAATAAAAAGGTCGAGGAGCGGCGCATGGCGGACCGCCGCCAGGAGCATCAACGCAAGCAGGATCGGCGAAGAGTATCGGAGCGACGCAAACAGATTCTCGGCGAAGAAGAGGAAATCCAGGCCCGGCGAAAAGAGGATGCCAAAGACCAGAATCTGCAAAAACGCCGACGCAAGGCAAAGCAAAGGGTCAAGGAGCGCAAGCAACGACGCAAACGTCGCCGCGCCATGATCAAAAGATTCTTCGGCTGGTTGGTGCCGCTCATCTATCTGACGCTGATCTTCGGGATCATATACGGGGTCGTCGTCTATTGGCCCCAATTCGCAAAATCCCTCGAATAACCCCACCCCCGGCTTTTCTTCTACTTACAAGTCCGCGACCGCGGGCCGCCGCCACTGCGGCGAGCCAAGAGAGCGGAGCGAACGCCCGGCGCTTGAGGGGCTTGAACCCTAAAGACACAAAAAAGGCGGAACCTAAGTCCCGCCTTTTCTTTCACTTACAAGCCCGCGACTGCGGGCCGCCGCTTATGCGGCGAGCCTAGGATTCTGAAAGAATCCGCCCGGCGCTTGAGGGGCTAAAAACTCCCCCTAGTTCTTTTCCTTATCAACCAGCTGGTTCTTGGCGATCCAGGGCATCATGGCGCGCAGTTTTTCGCCGACTTCTTCGATTTGGTGTTCGGCGTTGCGACGGCGGGTGGCCTTGAAGGAAGGCTGACCGGCTTTGCACTCGAGCATCCAGTCGCGGGTGAAGCGGCCGGACTGGATATCGTCGAGGACCTTCTTCATTTCGGTCTTGGTCTCCGATGTGATGATCCGCGGGCCGGTCGAGTAGTCGCCGTATTCGGCGGTGTTGGAGATCGAGTAGCGCATGTTGGCCATGCCGCCTTCATACATCAAATCGACGATCAGCTTGACCTCGTGCAGGCATTCGAAATAGGCCATTTCCGGGGCGTAACCGGCTTCGACCAGGG
>CBFDEA010000114.1:0-6216 GCA_965603695.1 uncultured Rhodospirillaceae bacterium
CCCATCAATGGTCGGCGGCCATGTGCTTTTTTCTGGTATCGGGCTTATCAAAACTTTTCCTGATCCGTACTGAAATTGCAGAAACACGCTATATGCTGAGAACCTGCCTGACAGTGATGACAGTCACAGTATGAATACTTATTGTAAATAAAGCATTGGTGGAAAATTATATTTAGAGGGGTTGCTAAGACAATGTATCAACCATCGCAATTCCAGGAAGACCGGGTCCCGGTCATGCACGACCTGATGCGCGCGCATCCCTTTGCCACCCTGATAAGCTACGCCAGCGATGGTATATCGGCCAACCATGTCCCCCTGGTTGTGCACCAGGATGGTTCTGATTTCGGCACCTTGCGGGGCCACATCGCCAAGGCAAACGGGCTTGCCAATAACTTCGATGCCACAGTCGAACTGCTTGCCGTCTTTGCAGGCCCCCATCATTACGTGACACCGGCATGGTATCCATCGAAGAAGCAACACGGCAAAGTCGTTCCAACCTGGAATTACGCCGTCGTGCACGCCTATGGCCCCTTGCGGGTGGTTGATAATACGGACTGGTTGCTGGCCCAAGTGCAATCCCTGACCAACCTGCACGAAGCGGGACGCGAGCAGCCATGGGCGGTAGGCGACGCCCCGGCCGACTATATCGATAAAATGCTCAAAGGAATCATCGGCCTGGAAATTCCCATCAGCCGCCTGCAAGGCAAATGGAAAGTCAGCCAGAATAAAGACGCCGCAGACAGAGAAGGCGTTGCCCGAGGACTAAAAAATGAAGACTCGAACGCAGCAACGCAGGTGTCCGATTTAATTCCACGATAAAAATTGTTTTATATCAACTACTTAACTATTAACTCTACTTATAGAACATAAATATTATGTATTAATTTTTTAATTGACATTAAAATTTGTGTATATATAATAAGTTCTAACATGAAATTAGTGTATTTAATGGATTTGGATCATGAACACAGAACCTGAGCAGATCGAACTGGAAGAAGCCGACGTTGAAACCGTCGCGCGGTGGCTTGCCCGTGGCGAGGCCCTGCTGGTCGATGTCCGCGAAACTTCGGAATTTGAGCAGGAACACATCCCCGGGGCCATGCTGGTGCCGCTGTCCATGCTCGACGCCGACACTTTTCCCCGCATCACCATCAAAAAACTGGTCCTCCACTGCGCCATCGGCAAGCGTTCTGCCGCCGCCGCCAAGCAGTTGATCAAGGCCGGCCATGTGCCGCCGATCAATATGGCCGGTGGCCTTAAGGCCTGGCGCGAGGCCGGTCTTGAGACGGAAATTTTCGATCTGCCCCCTGCCCTGCCCGAGCAAAAACCGGTCATCGTCAGCGATTGCATCAAGCCCTCGGACGTGCCGCCGGGGACGGTGCTGCTTGAGGAATTCATCAAGCCGTTGGCCCTGACCCAGGATGAGCTGTCGACCGACATCGGCCTGCCGCTCAGTCATATCGCCGCCATTGTCGAGGGGGACCGCTCCATCGATGCCGATACCGCCTTCAGGCTGGCCCGTTATTTCTCGACCAGCGAGGAATTCTGGCTCAACCTGCAAATGGCTTACGATCTGGAACAGGCAAAACGGCGTTCGGGCGACGAAATCATCCGCACCATTACACCGCGCAAACACAAGGGTTCGATGACAACTTTATCGATCGCCCTTTAAGAAACGTCGCCGCCGAACAACAGGCCGTCGAGACCGCGCACCAGTCCCTTGGTATCGACGACCTTTTTCGCCGCAAGCAGGGTCCCTGAAACGTAAGGTTCGGCGCTTTGACCGGCCTCGTGGACGACCTTCAGGCGTTCGCCGTCCATGCCGAAAATCGCCTCGCAGCGCAGTTTGTAGCCAGGCAGACGAAGCGAATGAACCTGCACCCCGTTGATAGCGGCACCCCGGGTTTCAGCCGGACCATGCAGGTCTTCGATGGCGCGGGCATGTTTCGGCTTTTGCACGTCGCCGAGTTTTTCCGCAAGCTCGCGGGCCGTACCGCTGGGAACATCTTCTTTTTCGGCCCAGCAAAAATCGAGAACTTCAAACTGCGGAATATGACGCGCCGCGATCAAGGCCAGATGTTGCATCAGCGTCGCGCTCACGCTGAAATTGCCGCCACCGATAACGCCGACGCCTTTTTCCCGGGCTTTCGCGGCGATATCGTCATAATCCGCCGCCGTCATTCCCGATGAGCCGACGACGACGTTGACCCCGCGTTCGATGGCGTAGAGGACATGCTCTTTAACCGGCCCGGCACCGCTGTAATCGATAAAAACATCCGTCGGTGTTTGCAGCGCCTCGGCAACAGTTGCACAAATAGTCACACCGCCGATATCCTGCCCTGCCGAACTGCGCGCCACCGCCCCGACAAGTGTGAAGCTGTCATCACGCAGGATGCCATTGGTTACGGCGGAGCCGGTCCAACCGGTAGCCCCTGCTATACAGACACGTATACTCAATTTTTTGCTCCCGCAGATGTTTAAGGATCAGGCCTTGGCCAGCCCGGATTTTTCTTCGACCCCGCCGAGCGCCTTGATCGCCGTGGCGACGATGGCCGGGGCGGTCAGGCCCGCTTCTTCGTATTGTTTATCCGGACTGTCGTGATTAATCATTTTGTCAGGCAAGGTCATTGGCCGGACCTTAATACCACTGTCCAGCAGTCCTTGTTCGGCCATGTATGAGATGACATGCGCACCGAAACCGCCGGGAGATCCTTCTTCGATGGTCAACAACACTTCATGGCGACTGGCCAAATCCTGGATCAGATCGCAATCCAGCGGCTTGGCGAAACGGGCATCGGCGAGGGTTGTCGAAAAGCCCTTGGCGGCCAGTATATCGGCGGCCTTGAGGGCCTCCTGCAAGCGCCCGCCGAGGCTCAGGATAGCAATCTTCGAGCCTTCGCGAAAGATCCGGCCCTTGCCAATATCCAACACTTCACCCTTGCTTGGCATCTCGACGCCGGTACCGTTGCCGCGCGGATAACGCACCGCCGAAGGGCCGTCATCTATGGCTGCGGCGGTCGCCGTCATATGCATCAGTTCAGCCTCGTCAGACGGTGCCATGACGACGATATCGGGCAGGCAACACAAGTAAGCGAGATCATAAACCCCGGCATGGGTGGCACCATCGGCACCGACCAGCCCGGCCCGGTCGATGGAAAAACGAACCGGGAGCTTTTGCAGGACAACATCATGAACAAGCTGATCGTAGCCGCGTTGCAGGAAGGTCGAATAAATTGCGACAAAGGGTTTGTAGCCCTGACTCGCCATCCCGGCGGCAAACGTCACCGCATGCTGTTCGGCAATGCCGACGTCGTAACAGCGCTCGGGGAATTTTTCAGCAAACATATCGAGGCCGGTCCCCGAAGGCATCGCCGCCGTGATCGCGGTGATTTTGTCGTCGGCCTCGGCCTCGGCGATCAGGGCCTTGGCGAAGACCTTGGTATAGGACGGCGTGTTGGCGGTGCTTTTTTCCTGCTCGCCGGTGATCACATCAAACTTGGAAACACCGTGATACTTGTCGGCGGACTCTTCTGCCGGGCCATAGCCATGGCCTTTGCGGGTCACCACATGCAACAGCACCGGCCCCTTTTGCCGATCATCGCGCAAGTTTTTCAAGACCGGCAACAGATGGTTCAGATTATGACCGTCAATGGGACCGACATAAAAGAAGCCCAATTCCTCGAACAGGGTACCGCCGGTGACCATGCCACGGGCATATTCCTCGGCCCGCCTGGCTGCCTCTTCAATTTGACGCGGGAACTTTTTCGACATTTCCTTGGCAAAATCGCGGATCGAGCGATAAGACTTCGATGAAATCAAGCGTGACAGGTAGGCGCTCATGGCCCCCACCGGGGGGGCGATCGACATATCATTATCGTTCAGGATGACGATCAGCCGCGAGTCCATGGAACCGGCATTGTTCATCGCCTCGTAAGCCATGCCGGCGCTCATCGAGCCGTCACCAATCACGGCAATGACATTGTTTTCCTGGCCATTGAAATCTCGCGCCACGGCCATCCCCAGGGCCGCCGAAATAGAGGTCGAACTGTGACCGGCACCGAACGGGTCGTAGATGCTTTCACTGCGTTTGGTAAAGCCCGACAGGCCGCCGCCCTGGCGCAACGTCAACATCTGCTGGCGCCGTCCGGTGAGAATTTTATGAGGGTAACACTGGTGCCCGACATCCCACAGCAGCAGGTCCTCCGGCGTGTTAAAGACATGATGCAAGGCCACCGTCAATTCGACGACGCCAAGGCTGGCCCCCAGATGACCGCCGGTGATGGAGGCCACGCGCACCGTGTCCAGGCGCACCTCGTCGGCCAATTGAGTCAGCTGTTCCGTCGAAAAGTCCCTGATATCGGCGGGTTCCGAAACAGTATCCAACAACGGCGTGATATTTTTGCTGCCCACGTTTTTACCCATCAAGCTCGGCGCTTTATAACAAATTCGGCCAGATTTCTTAAAGAGTCTGCTTTTTCGCCGAAAAGATCAAGGTGTTCACACGCCTGAACGATCAGCATTTCAGCCTGCGCGCGGGCCCGCTCCAGCCCAAGCAGGGAAACGAAGGTCGCCTTACCGGCTTTTTCGTCCTTGCCGGTCTTCTTGCCGACGGTCTCTTCGTCGCCTTCGACATCAAGTAACTCATCGGCAATCTGAAAGGCCAGGCCCAGGTCGTGAGCATAGGCATGCAGGGCATGTGAGGCACCATCGGTGGCTTTGCCAAGGATGGCACCGGCTTCGCAGGCGACGGCAATCAACATGCCGGTCTTCATTCTTTGCAGGCGGGTGATTTCAGGCATGTTAAGACTTTGGCTTTCGGCGACAAGGTCAAGCATCTGCCCGCCGACCATGCCTTCAGGCCCGGCAGCCCTAGCCAGTGCCAGCACCAGATTTGAGCGGACATGCGGATCGGAGTGGGTTTTATCGTCGGCCAGGACCTCGAAGGCCTTGGTCAACAGGGCGTCACCGGCGAGGATCGCCGTGGCTTCGCCGAAACGGATATGACAGGTCGGCTGACCGCGCCTGAGGTCGTCGTCATCCATGGCCGGCAAGTCATCGTGAACCAGCGAATAGCAATGGACCATTTCGATGGCTGCGGCGACACGCAAGGCGCGCGCCGGTTCGACATTAAACAGGGCGGCGCTGGCCAGGGTCAGGAACGGGCGGATGCGTTTGCCGCCATCAAGGGCGGCGTAGCGCATGGCCTCTATCAACTCGGCCTCCGGATCGTCATGCATTTCCAGCATCCGTTCCAGGGTAAGGTTGACGGCCTCGGCCGAGGCGCTAAGGGTTTTTTGGAAATCGCTCAAATTCTTAATCCAGGTCAGCCGGTTCCAGTCCGGGTTCGCCGTCGACACCGAGAACGACCTTTTCGACCCGCTGCTGGGCTTCCTTCAACTTGGCTTCGCAGTGCTGTTTCAGGTAAGCGCCGCGCTCATAGGCCTTGATCGAGGCGTCAAGCGCACCCGAACCGGCTTCGAGCTGGCGGACAATGTCTTCAAGCTGCTCGAGGGCGTCCTCGAAACTCAGCTTGGCGATATCGGAAGGAATACTGTTTTTTGCCATAATCAAAACCTAGAATTCAAATTCAGAAAGGGAATCAAGCACGAAGTTCTTTAATTCCGTCCGCAATAAGCTTACCCCCAAGAACACCGAAGACAACACCAAATGCCGCCTCAATGAAATGGGCAAATCGCGTGTTGAAAACAACAGCGCATAGCTACCGTAAATAGTCATTGCAGACAAAGACACGCAATAGCCAACAAAAATAAACTGCGCGTTTGAAAGATTTGCAGCAGCTAAAAATGTTGAAACGGCAACCCACATCAAAGCGGCCTTAGGGTTCGTTAATACTACCAACATTCCCGTTTTGAATGCCCGTAAATTTGTTGTTTTCATCCTTACGGCATTATTCGCCCTCTTGGATCCGGACCATGCGACCCGCAAGGCTTTTAAGCCAAGAAATAAGATATAGCTGCCTCCTAAGAGTTTCATGGCCGTGATAGTATCAGGGAATGCCTTCAAAAAAGCCCCAATGCCAATAGAAAACAATACCGCCCATATAAAAACACCAACTGCAACGCCTGCCGCCGTCAACACCCCTGTTTTGCGTCCTGATCCGAGAGCAATCGACGAAACGGCCATCAAATTAGGGCCCGGCGCTGCCTGAGCAAGAAATATTCCAAAAATTAAAGGCAGTAATTCATACATAGAAAA
>CBFDEA010000115.1:0-6209 GCA_965603695.1 uncultured Rhodospirillaceae bacterium
GCGCAAACATCAGAACGGGCGAAAAGCAGTTTGAGCGAGACCGCCGACCTTGCCGAATCGAAGATGGTCGAAACATCCGACGCGGCGGCGAGTAATTTAGTGCAAACATCAGAACTGGCGAAAAGCAGCTTGAGTGAAACCGCCGAGATTGCCGAATCGAAGATGGTCGAAACATCCGACGCGGCGGCGAGTCATTTAGTGCAAACATCAGAACTGGCGAAAAGCAGCTTGAGTGAAACTGCCGAGATTGCCGTATCGAAGATGGCCGAAACATCCGACACGGCGGCCAGTCATTTAGCGCAGACGTCAGAATTGGCAAAAGCCGGCATGGCGACAACAGCCGACCTGGCGACTCGTCGTATGACCGATACATCAGTTATGGCGACAGACAAAATCATCGCGATTTCCGATGTTGCCGAGCAACAGGTCGGGGTGGCGTCGAACCGGCTGGATATAGAAAGCCAGAAATTGGGCCAGGTATCTGAACAGGCGAATAGTCTTCTGGACCAGGCCGGAGCATCGATACAGGAACGTTCCGACGATCTGGGAAAATTGTCCGACCGGGCGACAATCAAACTCAGGGGTGTTGGCGAGGAAATTCGCCGCGGCTTGATTAATATGACCGCTGCCTCGGATCAGGCGGCGGCGCGGATGCTGGCAGCCGGAGAGTCCTTGCAAAAGCAATCCGACGGGTTGGACAGCGTATCAGGTACCGCCGTCGAAGATATCGTTCATGTCGGTTCGGCACTGCAGGACAGGTCGCGCGAGATTGCCTTGGCATCGGAGAAAGCGGCGAAATTGATTGCCCTGGTTTCCGGTTCCATGAACAGACAGCTCGATGATTTGACACAGGCAAGCGATCTTGCTTCCGAGCGTATCCGTAGTTCCGGTGGGGAATTTGCCGAGCAGACCTTTGAACTTGGCAAAATAGGTGAAGAAACCGCCCAGCGCCTGGCCGATGCCGGGACCTCTTTAGGCATTCAGATAAATGATCTTGATAGTATCAAGGGCAAGGCCGTTGAAATGCTGGAGCAGGTCAGTCTGTCTCTGAAGACGAATGAAGCCGATGTCGGGATCGCTTCCGATGCGGCGTCGGAAAGTTTGAGAAAGGCGGGCGATGTTCTGCGCGAACAGGTAAGCAGCGCCACCGATGCCACCGAACGTGCCTCGGGCAGGCTCGAAGGTATCGCCGAATCATTAAGGCTACATGGCGGTGATCTGGATACCTCTCTTAGCAATGCCGGAAAGCGCTTGGTCGAGGTCGGCCAGTTGCTCCACACCCGTAGCCAGGATTTGAACAAGGCGTATGATGAGGCCAGCGGACACCTGAAATCCTTTGGCGATCAGCTGCACCAGCAGGCTTCCGGCCTGTCGGGTGCTTCGGGCAATGCGTTGGCCGATATGGGTAAAGTCGGTGATGCTCTTCACGAACGTGCCCACGAGGTAACGATCAGCGTCGATCGTGCGGCGACGCTGATGAATTTGGTGACCAATGCCTTAAGCCGACATTCCGACAACCTTGCGGCCAGTTCTGAAAAGGCGAAGGGCGATATTGACAGCGTCGCCGAAGTTTTCGATGAAAAGGCCGCAGTGATTGATCAAACCGGTGCCCGCGTTAACCATCAAATTACTGAAATTGGGCAAACCCTTGATAGTACATCGCAGCGAATGAGCGAAACCGCGCAGCGTGCTGTGGAAAATGTCGATGCCGCCGCGAAGACTTTCGGCGAGCATTCTAACCAATTGGCCACGACATCTGACGATGTCACCACAAGGCTGGCACGTGTCGGCATGTCGTTGGCTCAACGCACCGACGAGATGACCCGGGCGTCCAATGCCGGGGTCGCGAAGCTGGAAAAAATAGGCGAACTCATGCGCCGTCATTCCAAGGAAGCTTCCAGTCGTACCGAACAGATGTCTTCGACCATGGACGGAGCTTATGATTCTTTGCGGGCGCAGTTGCAGGAACTGTCCGGGGCTTACGAGAAGGCGGAAACGGGAATGACGACCCTGGCCGGTTCCATGGGGGTCAGGGCAGGAGAGATCGACGCGGTTACCGCCAAGGCCCTGGGCCAGATCAACCATTGGGACAAACTGGTCCGCGAGAGTGCGCAAATCCTTGGTCAAACGGCAGACAAGGTAACCCAACAAGCGACATCGGTTACCGAAGCCCTGAACCAGCAGACTGAAGAGATGAAGCTGACCGTAGTGGACGCATCAGAGTTGGTCGTGGCGCTGAAGGCCCATGCCAAGGAAGCCGGTCTCGATGACTTCCTGCGTCGCGCCACCTTTATTTCAGAACGCCTGCAATCCCTCGCCGTCGATATGAGCAGGCTTATGGAAACCTCGATCAGTGAAGACGACTGGAAGCGCTTTAACAAGGGCGAGAAGGGTTTGTTTGTTCGCAAGATGCTGGGCTTCCGCGAGAAGGCACGCTTGGCTTCGATCAAACAGCGTTATCAGAACGATCAGGAATTCCGCAATTATGTGTCGCGCTACATGGACGAATTCAAAAACTTCCTTTCCGAAGCCCGCAAGCGCGATCAGCAGGGTGTGCTCTCGACGATCTTCCTGTCGTCGGATATGGGCAAACTCTACATGGTGCTGACACAAGCATTGGGCCGCGACTTGCTGGGGGACTAACGCGGATATTTATTCCAGCGTCCCTGTGAATTTGTAACCATGTCCCGGTACGGTGACGATATAGTTCTCTTCGCCAGGCGAGCCACCTATTTTTTTGCGCAGGCGGCTGACGTAGACGTCGATCATACGGTCCGATGGCGGTTCATCGTTACGGGTGACTGCGTCGAGTAGGAAATCGCGCGACAGGACCCGGTTCGGCGTTTTGACCAAGGCGGCGAGAAGATTGAATTCTCCGCCTGTTAGTTTTACGTCTGTGTCGTCGGGCGCACTTAACGTGCGTGAGGACAGGTCCAGTCGCCAGCCATCGAAACCGATGACCTGCGCCCTTTCTTCGGCACGTTCGCTGGTGCGCTTGAGGACGTTGCGGACCCGCAGAACCATCTCCCGCGGATCAAAAGGCTTGGTCAGGAAGTCGTCGGCACCGATATCCAGGCCGGCCAACCGGTCTTCCATGCCCTGGCGGGCGGTCATGATAATGATTGGAACGCTTGAGCGCGCCCGGATCTGGCGGGCCAGGGTCAGGCCGTCTTCATCGGGCAGGGTGAGGTCGAGCAAGATAAGGTCGACCGAGCGCTTGCCTAAAACGACAAACATCTCCTTTCCGGTCAACACGGCGGTGATGTCGTAGCCTTCTTGTTCAAGGTATACGCACAGCAACGACTGCATCATTTCATCGTCTTCGACGACCAGCAAATGCAGCTTCTTGTTGATGCTAACCCTTGAAGACAATGCTAACGATCCTCATTTGCTCTATAGCAACATCTTAGCAATATTGCGGTCATATGGACACAACAACATGGTGTCACCTTTTCTCCCGTCAGTTTGAACAGGAGTAACCAAGGTCATGAAACAGTCAATACGGACAGATGAGTTAGAAGCCATCATGGTGGTCCCTAACAAAATTCTCATCGTTGATGATGAACTGGGCATCGTAGAGGAGGTCGTCGAGCAGCTTGAAGACGAAGGCATGCAATGCGTATCCGCCCATAGCGCCCTACAGGCCCTTGAATTGATAAGGGCGGACAGTGGCATTGGCATCGTCGTCACCGACATTCGAATGCCGGGCATGGATGGACTTCAGATGTCCCGCTTACTGTCCAAGGAATACAGCGTAATTCGCGATCTGTTTATTATCGTCGTAACCGGCCACGCCGGTATGAAAGAAGCTATTGAGGCACTGCAGATAGGTGCCGAAGATTTTCTGACTAAACCGATTTCACCTGACCACCTTCTGCATTCAGTGCGCAGGGCCGGGGAAATGATAAAGCTGCGTTCCAACGAACGTTTTTATCAAATCCATCTTGAAAGTGAAGTCAGAAAGAAAACCGCCGAAGTGCAAAAGTTGGCCGACGACCTAGCCGAACAAAACAAGGAATTGAAAGTCGTCAACCGGCTCAAGGAGGAATTCCTGCAAATGATGAGTCACGAGTTGAACACACCACTCACCGCGATTATCGGCTTTTCACAGTTGTTGATGTCATCGGCAAGAACAAGGAAGGACGAGAAGGAAGAAAAGTGTGCCGAGCATGTTTATTCAGCCGGTGTACGGCTGACCAAAACAGTCGATTCCATCCTCACCATGTCGTCCATGACGGCGGGCGATCTGGTGCCGACATATTCTCGCTTCACGGCAAAAAACTTCGTCGACTCCATCGTCGCCGACTATACAAACGTGTTGGAGCAATGGAATGCCACATTTAGCTGCAAACTTCCCGAGCGCCCGTTCCACATGAACGCCGATTATCTTCTGATTTATAAGGCCATCGGAAACCTCGTCGAAAACGCCGTTAAATTTGGCCGACGTGGTGGCAATGTATCTTTAAGCATCAGCCGGCATGACGATCTTGTTCATTTTGTCATTGTTGACGATGGCCCCGGCATGTCGGCTGAACAAATCGCCAATGCCAGCGAAGCCATGCGCCAGGGCGATGGTTCCATGACCCGTAAATTTGAAGGTCTTGGCCTCGGCCTGCCTCTGTCAAAAGGTATCGCCGAACTGCATGGCGGAAAATTAATCATCGATAGCGCACCGGCTAAAGGCACGACGGTCAGTCTTGTCGTGCCGATGGATAAGTCGGCGCAATAATAGCGAGAATATCCGTCCGTAACCATGCTTGAGCGGTTACGGGGGGCTTCGCAAGGGAATTTACGACAATGAATATAAAGCGAAATATCTTCAGGCGTCCGACGCTGATGATACCTTTATTGATTTGCCTGATTGGCACGGCGACCGCCGCGATCTCAATTGCTGCTTTGTTCAGAGTGGCGATAGGTGAAGAAAAATCAAGGTTGACGCAGATGGTTCTCAGTCAGGCCCGCCTGATGGAATCTGTAGCCAGATTTGACACCCTGAACAGCGAGACTGATCACCCCCTAGGTGCCTTCGGGGCGACCATGGAGCAAATCGTTGACGCCCATAAATCTCTCAGTGGATTTGGTCAAACCGGGGAGTTCGTCATCGGAATGTTGGTCGAGGGACGGGTCGCCGTTTTGCAAAAACCGCGTTTCAAGGGTGACATCAACTTCCAGGTCCCGGAATTTATTCCGGTTCCGATGCAGCGGGCACTGTCGGGCGAAAGTGGTGAAATTGTCGCCACAGATTATAAGGGGCATGAGGTTTTAGCGTCGTTTGTGCCGGTATCCACTTTGAATATAGGACTGGTCGCCAAGATCGACACGGCTGAAATCCATCGGCCTTTTATCATATCGAGCATCATAGCGGCGGCTCTTTCGGCAGTAATGCTGGTTATTGGAATTTTTGCCTCGCGTTATTTTGCGGCACCATTTGCGGAGAAAGAAGCGGCACTGAAAACGCTGTCTCAAAGTCAGAAGGAACTTGCCAAGGCACAGGAATTGGCTGGCCTTGGCAGTTGGACCTGGAACATCGCAGACAATTCAGAGGAATGGTCCGATGAGCAATTCAGAATTTTCGGCTATCAGCCCGGGGAAGTCCTCCCCACCCTTGAATTGTTCATGAATGCCCTGCATCCACAAGACCGCGAGAAGGTTTCTCATTTGGTTGAGAGGGCGTTGGAAAATGACGATCCTTACGATACGGAATTCAGAATTATCGATACCAAAGGCAACATCCGTCATATACGGGCTAATGGGGAAGTTGAACGTGACGGCGATGGCAAGGCAATCTCGATGATCGGGACGGTTATGGATATCACCGAACGAAAAAAATCTGAGCAGTCGTTGCGGATAAGTGAGCAGCGTTTCACCAAAAGCCAGAACTTCGCCAATATCGGCACCTGGGACTGGAACATCCAGAGCGGTGAACTGTATTGGTCGGAGCGCATTGCCACATTATTTGGTTATGAACCCGGCAAACTGGAAACGACTTACGACAACTTCGTTGCCGCTATCCATCCCGATGATCGCAAAAGTGTCACCGACGCCGTCAATGCCTGTGTCGAGCATGGCATCGAATACAATATCGAGCACCGGGTCGTCTGGCCAGACGGAACCGTGCGCACTCTTTTGGAAAAGGGCGATGTGGTGCGCGACGCTGATGGCCAACCGATCAACATCTTCCTAGACAAGACTATCATCGATCTCCTGGA
>CBFDEA010000116.1:0-6204 GCA_965603695.1 uncultured Rhodospirillaceae bacterium
CTATAGAATCGGTGCGCTCTCCCCAGATCTGCAATTGTTCGATGGCGGCGGCGCGGAAAGTATCGGCGGCGGCCATCATCACGCTTAAACCCTGGGCTTTCAGCCCAGCCGCTAGCTTGCCAATGGACGTCGTCTTGCCGCTGCCATTGACGCCGCAGACCAGGACCACATGGGGCTTCAAGTTGCGATTGATGACGAATGGTTGTGCTACCGGATCGAGAATTTTTTCGATTTCTTCGGCCAGTGCCGCCCGTACTTCATCGCCATCGACTTGCTTGTCAAAACGGGTGCGGGCGAAATTTGCCGTAATTTTGGCCGCCGTCGCAATACCCAAGTCGGCAGCGATCAGCAGTTCTTCCAACTCCTCAATGGCCTCAGCGTCGAGACGGCGCTTGCTGAAAGCGGAGGAAATGGGATCGGCCAACTTGGCGGCGGTGCGGCTCAGGCCTTGTCGTAAACGACTGGCCCAGCCATTTTTGGTTTCGTCGTTCATGCGGTTACATCGGCGATAAGCCGCCCTTTTTCAGTGCCGAGCGCGATCACCACGGCAGTGACAAGCGCCCCAACGGGAGGCGCTGACGTCAATTCGACCGGGGCGAAGTGGCGCGTGTGACCGGTTTTACCCTGTTCAACCAAAACCTCGATGGATTGCCCCATACATGTTTGCAGGTAACGCTTAAGGGCTTCATCGCCGGCCTGGCGCAACCGTGCGGCGCGTTGCTTAATAAGGCCACCATCCAGCGGCGGCATTTTGCTGGCAGCCGTGCCCGGACGATTCGAGTAGGGAAAGATATGCAGGTAGGTCAGGCCCATTTCGGAAACGGCGCTCAGGGTATTTTCAAACATTGAGTCGGTCTCCGTCGGGAAGCCAGCAATCAGGTCGGCACCGAAGAGCGTGTCGGGACGCACCGTGCGCACGCGCTCAACCAGATCGATTGCCTGGGCGCGGCTGTGGCGACGCTTCATCCTTTTCAAGATCATGTCATCGCAGGCCTGCAAGCTCAGATGCAGGTGCGGCATGAAGCGAGGATCGCCTGAGAGTAAAGCAAGAATGTCATCATCGATGCAGGCCGGATCAAGAGAGGTTAAGCGAAGCCGCTTAAGATCCTGAACCTGATCCAGTATTTGCCGGGCCAGCCCACCCAAGGCCGGCAGGTCGGGGTCGTCTTGGCCGTAAGATGAAACATCGACACCGGTCAACACAACTTCCCCGTGGCCATTTGCAACAAGGGTGCGGACCTGTTCGATGATGCGTGAAGGCTGGACACTACGATTGCGACCACGGGCAAAGGGAATGATGCAAAATGTGCAGCGGTGATCGCAACCCTGCTGAACCTGGACGAAGGCGCGGGTGCGTTCCTCGAAGCCGGAAATCATCGGCACGTCGAAATCATCGGCCCCGTCCATAATATCCGAGACGGCGATAGAGGGCCCGCTCAGGTCCGCAAGCAGGGCGCTGTCCATCTTTTCGGCATTGCCGACTACCCGATCGACTTCATCCATGGCGGCAAATTCTTCGGGTTTAAGCTGGGCCGCACAACCGGTGACGATAATCCGCTTGGTCGGATGCTCACGGCGCAGGCGGCGAATGGTTTGCCGCCCCTGGCGTTCTGCTTCTGCGGTGACTGCGCAGGTGTTGACGATGATTGCATCGTCAAGGCCTGCGGCACTTCCCTGGGTCCGCATAATTTCAGATTCCAGGGTGTTTAAGCGGCAACCAAGGGTGACGACATGGGGGGAAGACATTGTCTTTACGCCAGCAGGGCCGGGTCGATGATCCCGGAAAAACTGGTGGCGACGGGACCGCTCATCAGCACGTGATTGTCGGGCTGCCACTCTAAAAGCAGGGTGCCGCCATTCAGGTGGACGCTGGCTTTGCGGTTGATGAGGCCGCGCTTGCTGGCGGCGACGATGGCGGCGCAGGCACCCGAACCACAGGCCAGCGTTTCACCGACTCCGCGCTCCCAGACGCGCAACCGGATTTCATCTTGAGAAATAATCTGGGCAACGCCGATATTGGCACGTTGCGGGAAAAGCTTGTGGCGCTCACAGAGCGGACCGTGCACGGCAAGATCAACGGCCTGCGCGTCATCGACGAAAAATACCGCATGGGGGTTGCCCATGTTGACGCCGACCGGGTCCTGCAATGGCCCCGAACCGATGCCCAAATGCAGGGTGTCGATAGCCTGACTGAGCGGAATATCGCGCCAATCCAGATTGGCCGGACCCATATCGACGGAGACAAGACCGTCTTCGGCGGTCTCACAGTCGAGCAGCCCGGCGACAGTTTCGATGATGCAATGACGGGTGTTACTTTCGCTCAAAATGAGTGAGGCGACACAGCGCGTCCCGTTGCCGCAGGCCTCGGCCTCACTGCCGTCCGTATTGTAAATCCTCATAAAGGCGTCGGCATGCTCGTCACGGGGTGTCTCAATCACGAGCAGTTGGTCGCAGCCGACCCCGGTATGGCGCGTAGCGATCGCGCACGCCTGTGCGCGGCTTAAATCGAGCCGTTGCTGGCGCGCATCGATAACGACAAAATCATTGCCGATCCCATGCATCTTGATAAACGAAAGTGTATCCATAATGGGCTTAATATGTCGCTACGGCACCGGAAGTCCACCGTTTTTGGTTTTATTGGCGGTGAGCTTTAAGAAATTTCTCCATATGAAAGCGGGCGTGGGGCGCTTCATAGACATATGCACGGCCGAGCGGGCAGGCCCTTCGGGCCAGGCAACTGGCTGAAAGACAGGGACCCTCAGGCTGTTTTTCCAACAGATCGAGGCAGGCCGGGACAGCGTAGCCCTGATCGGAGAATGCCCCCACCGGACAGCTCGTAAGACACGGTTTTTCGGGGCAAGTCAGGCACGGGCTCGGGTTTTGCGTTGTCGGCGCACCTTGCAGAGCCTCCGAGATGACAAAAGCACCGCGGTAGGCATGCCACAAACCGTATTTCTCGTGGATCATCGGCCCGATAGGCGAGGGGTGGACAGTGCCAGAGCGCATGGCCCAGCGTTGAAACGGTTGGTAGGGCGGCCCGTCGAAAGGAAACAATACGCCCACGGTGATGTCGTAACGCGCTGAGAGTTCCTCGGAAATCTTGCCGAGCACCTGGCGCGACCAGTTATCAAGGGGGTCCGGGTCGTCTTGATCAAAGCCTGAGGCCGAAAAAACCCGCCACATTTCCGGCCCGGCGTTACCGACAAGGACGAGACTGCAATCATCAATATAGCCCGGAACGTCGTCGCAAGCTTGCGGTTGAAAAGTGCCCAGGGTCAAAAGCCCGGTGGCCGACAGCGCTTCATCTATATGGTGGCCGGTGATCTGCATGATCACTTACTTTGTCGAGAAAACAGGACCAGTCAAGTGACTTTAGAGGCTTTCGTCCTTGGCCAAGTCTTTCAGCAGGTCAACGACGCTGCGCCGCAGGCCGTGGTCCTGAATGTCATAATAGGCCTGTATTAGGCGCCGGGCACCTTCAACAGCATCGGGTGTGCGGGCCAGGGGAGGCGGTTTCTTGATACTCTTTCCCGCCCCCAGGAAGAAAAATGAAACGTCCACTTCAAGGGCAGTGCTTAAGGCGAAAAGGTCGCTCGGCCCGACAAAACGCTTGCCTTCTTCAAAGGCCTTGGTCGTTCCCTTCTTGCCGCCGATCAATTCGTCAACGGCTTCAAGGGTCAGGCTGCGCTTAAGACGTTGCCGTTGTAGGCGCAGGCCAATGTGCTGCTCGATAGGAATCGGGTCGATTTTTGTTGTCGTAGTTTTCATTATTTAATGACGCTGCTTGAATTTTTCAAAAACACGTTAGGAGGACCGCACACCGAAATACTTTTAAGTGTGGATAATTAATCTGCACTACTTTAGGAATATCATGACGTGCATCGTATTCCAAGCCGAAAGCGTTGAGTGCCAGAACCCTCATTTTGGTCAAGTAGATTGGCGACGGGTTATCGCCGCAGCCTTTAAGCAAGCAGGACTTGACTTGCCTGAGGACACTCCATAAAGTGCGCGCCCTATACCGATGTCCAATCGATGACCATGAATTTTACGCCTCATGGGGCGCCGTCAGTCCGCGAGTTTCGCGCACTGGCGTATTTTTGGTTGGACTTTTTTGCGATTTCGAAGCGGATCTGAAGAGTTAAGATGTTTGATAGCCTGACAAGCAAACTTGGCGATATTTTCGACGGCCTGACAAAGCGCGGCGCGCTTTCCAAGGAAGACGTCGATGCGGCGCTGCGCGAAATTCGCGTCGCCCTGCTCGAAGCCGATGTTGCCCTGGATGTGGTCAAGGACTTCATCGAAGCGGTCAGGGAGCGGGCCATTGGTGAAGAGGTCGTGCGTAGTGTTACGCCCGGCCAGATGGTTATTAAAATCGTCCACGACCATTTGGTCGAGATGCTCGGCGGCGAGGCTGCCGGGGGCCAAGCGCCTGCCCTCAATGAGACCGGACTCAATCTTGCAGGCTCTCCCCCCGTTGCCATTATGATGGTCGGCCTTCAGGGTTCGGGTAAAACCACGACCAGCGCCAAAGTGGCGCTGCGCATTCAGAAACGTGAAAAGAAAAAAGTTTTGATGGCGTCCCTTGACGTCTATCGCCCGGCGGCCCAGCAACAGCTGGCCGTTCTGGGTCAGCAGTCTGAAGTGGCGACCCTGCCCATGGTCATGGGTGAACAGCCCCTGGCGATTGCCAAGCGGGCAATGGATAGCGGCCGCCGCGAAGGTTACGACGTCGTTATTCTTGATACTGCGGGCCGCTTGCATATCGATCAGGAACTGATGGATGAAGTGGCAAAAATCAGCGCCGCCACTAAGCCAATTGAGACCCTGCTTGTCGCCGACGCCATGACCGGCCAAGACGCCGTCACCATGGCCAGGGAATTCAATGAAAAGGTCGGTATTACCGGTATCGTCCTGACCAGGGTCGATGGTGATGCCCGCGGCGGTGCCGCCCTGTCCATGCGTGCTGTTACCGGCAAACCGATCAAGCTTATGGGTGTCGGTGAAAAGCTTGATGAACTGGAAAGCTTCCAGGCGTCGCGCATTGCCGGACGGATCATGGGCCAGGGCGATATTGTCGGACTGGTCGAAAAGGCTTCCGAGACGATCGATCAGCAAGACGCCGAAAAGCTGGCCAAGAAGATGATGAAGGGCCAGTTCTCGCTTAACGATATGGCCAGCCAACTGGCTCAAGTTCGCAAGATGGGCGATGTCGGCGGCTTGATGGGCATGATTCCGGGCTTATCGAAAATGAAAAAGCAAATCGCCGAGACCAAGATTGACGACAAGATGATCGCCCGTCAGCAGGCGATCCTGTCTTCCATGACACCCGACGAGAGAAACAAGCCGAATCTCCTCAACGGATCGAGACGGCGGCGCATTGCCGCTGGTTCGGGGACCTCCGTGCAGGACGTCAACCGGCTGCTCAAGCAATTCAAACAAATGGGCACGATGATGAAGAAAATGGGCAAGATGGGCAAAAAAGGCATGCTCGGTGGCCTTGGCGGCATGGGCGGCGGCATGCCCCCCGGCATGATGCCCCCCGGTATGCGTTGATCAATAAACCTGAGATTTTTTAAAATAACACGTTTCACTTAAACGAAAAGGACAAGTACTCACAATGGCTTTGAAAATCAGATTATCCCGTGGCGGTGCCAAGAAACGCCCCTTCTACCACGTCGTTGTTGCCGATTCCCGCAGCCCTCGCGATGGCCGCTTTATCGAACAGGTCGGCACCTACAACCCGATGGTCGCCAAAGATCATGCGGAACGGCTGGTGCTTAAGGAAGAGCGCATCAAACATTGGCTGAGCGTTGGTGCCCAACCGAGCGACCGTGTCGCCCGTTTCCTGGCTAACGCTGGCATGGGCAGCAAGCCCGTCGTCAACGAACAGACCAAGAAGCATTTGCCGAAAGCCAAGGCTCAGGAACGCATGAAGGAAGCTGAAGAAGCTGCCGCCGCCGCCGCTGCCGCTCCGGTAGAAGAAGCCGCCCCTGAAGAATCACCGGTGGAAGAAGCTGTTGCCGAAGAAGCTCCTGCTGAAGAAGCGCCGGTCGAAGAAGCAGTAACCGAAGAAACTCCTGCTGAAGCCGCAGCCGCTGAAGAAGCACCGGCCGAAGAAGCTGTTGCCGAAGAAGCTCCTGCTGAGGAAGCCGAAGAGGAAAAGGCGGCCGGTTGATCCGGTCTGCCGGTATCAAAGCGATGTCG
>CBFDEA010000117.1:0-6197 GCA_965603695.1 uncultured Rhodospirillaceae bacterium
AGAATTGCGTTCTATAGATTTCGACTAGCTTAAACCCAGGCGACCATGAAATTTCCCGATCCCCTGATCCCCGGCCGCCTGGTCAAGCGTTATAAACGCTTCCTTGCCGATGTCGAACTTGCCGACGGCACGATTGTCACCGCCCATTGCGCCAATTCCGGCTCGATGTTGAGCGTCAAGGAGGCGGGCGCGGAAGTCTGGCTGTCCCCGGCGCGGAACCCGGAACGCAAGCTGCGCTATACCTGGGAGTTGATAAAAATCGGCGAGACCTTCGTCGGCATTAACACCGCCCTGCCCAACGCGATTGTCGAAGAAGCCATCAAGGCAGGGAAAATCCCCGAACTGAGCGGCTACGAAAGTCTGCGCCGGGAAGTCAAATACGGCAAAAATTCACGCATTGACCTGTTGTTGGAAGACCCTGCACGCCCCATGTGTTATGTCGAGGTCAAGAACGTCACGCTTAAGAGAGGACTGGAAAAAGGCGACCCGGTCGAATTTCCCGACTCGGTGACGGCACGCGGTGCCAAACACCTAGTCGAACTGGCCGACATGGTCGGCGATGGTCACCGTTCTGTGATGTTGTATCTTGTCCAGCGCGAGGACGGTGAGACATTCACCATTGCCGGGGATATCGACCCCGAATATAAAGCCGGGCTTGATGCGGCAATGGCGGCGGGGGTTGAAGTATTGTGCTATGCATGCACTCTCGATACCCTAGGCATAGACGTCTCAAGACCGTTAAAACTGGCCCTTTAAGTTAAAGAGATACGAATGAACGATCAGAGTAGAGAAGAAGCCGTATACCCCGAGGAACGCTCGGTAAAGATCCACACGGCGGGTGATTTTGACGGCATGCGCAAGGCCGGGCGTCTGGCTGCCGAAACGCTCGACATGCTGGCCCCCCTGGTCAAACCCGGCATGACGACCGATGACATCAACACGCTGGTCCATGACTACACGCTAGCCCATGGCGGCATTCCGGCACCGCTCGGCTATCGCGGCTTCCCAAAATCCGTTTGCACATCGATCAATCATGTCGTCTGTCACGGCATCCCCGGCGATAAGAAACTTACCAATGGCGATGTCGTCAACATCGATGTTACCACCATTCTCGATGGTTGGTTCGGCGATACAAGCCGCATGTTTTATGTTGGCGATGTCGCGCTGAAGGCCCGCAAACTGGTGGACACCACCTTCGAAGCCCTGTGGCGGGGCATCAAGGTCGTCCGCCCCGGCGCCACCACCGGTGACATCGGCCACGCCATTCAGCAATTTGCCGAAGCCAAGCGCTATTCGGTTGTTCGCGACTTTTGCGGCCATGGGTTGGGTCGGGTATTCCATGACGCCCCCAATATCATGCACTTCGGCAAACCCGGCGGCGGCATGGTTTTGAGGGCGGGCATGTTCTTCACCATCGAGCCGATGATCAACATCGGCGGCTACGACGTGAAGGTTAAATCCGATGGCTGGACGGCGGTCACCAAGGACCGTTCCCTATCGGCCCAGTTTGAGCATTCAATCGCCGTCACCGATGACGGCTACGAAGTCTTCACCAAATCCCCCGCCGGTCTCGATTGCCCACCCTACGGGCCATAATGGCAGAAAAACCGGACCACACCGGCCACCGCGAGCGCCTTCGCAAACGCTTCATGAAAAGTGGACAAGACAGTCTTGCCGACTACGAACTGCTCGAGCTGGTGTTGTTTCCGGCTTTGCCGCGGCGCGACACCAAACCGTTGGCCAAGGCTTTACTTAAACATTTCGGCTCGTTCGCCGAGGTTATCAGCGCCGAGGCCGCAGAGCTTCGCGCCATCGACGGCATTGGCGAGGCCGCCGTCGTTGCCTTAAAAACCGTTCAAGCGGCGGCGCTCAGGCTATCCCAGGACGAAATCATGGAGCGCCCGGTCCTGGCATCGTGGGACAAGTTGATGAAATACTGCCGGGCCAGCATGGCTTATGAAAAGGCCGAGCATTTTCGCATCCTGTTTCTCAACAAGAAAAACATCCTGATCGCCGATGAAGTGCAACAGCAAGGCACCGTCGATCATACCCCTGTTTACCCGCGCGAAGTGGTCAAACGCGCCTTAGAGCTGGGGGCGACGGCCATTATCATGGTCCACAACCACCCGAGCGGCGATCCATCACCGTCGAAGGCCGATATCGAGATGACCATGGAAGTCAAAGAAGCCGGAGAAAAGCTGGGCATTGTCTTGCATGACCACGTCATTGTTTCTAAAAGTGGCAACAATTCATTCAAGACCATGGGACTGCTTTAAATTATGACCACGCCGTTACCGCTGTTCCGGGTCTTTATCCCGTTCGCGCTGGGCTACTTCCTGTCCTACCTGTACAGGGTGGTCAACGCGGTGATCGCGCCTGACCTGATTGCCGAACTGGGGTTGGGACCATCCGAACTGGGCTTGTTGACGAGCGCCTATTTTTTGTCGTTCGCGCTGTTTCAGTTGCCGCTCGGCATGCTTCTCGATCACTACGGGCCGCGCAAGACGGAGGCCATTTTGTTGCTGTTCGCGGCAACCGGGGCATTCGTTTTCGCACTCTCGAGCAGTTCCACAGGCCTGATTATCGGTCGGACGTTGATTGGTCTGGGCGTTTCGTCATGCCTGATGGCGGCGTTCAAGGCTTATTCCATCTGGGTGCCGCGCGAACGCCTGCCGCTGATTAACGGTTTTCAGATGGCCGCCGGTGGCCTGGGCGCACTGAGCGGCACCGTGCCGGTCGAGGCGGCGTTGTCGTTTACCGACTGGCGTGGGGTCTTCCTGTTTTTGGGCTGTGTCACCGTTTTCGCCTCTGCCGTCATCTTTTTTGTCGTCCCGAAACGCGACGAGGGCGATATGAAAGAAGCCTCTGGTGGCTTCAAAGGGCAGTTGGATGGCGTCATCACGGTCTTTACCAGCCCGGCATTCTGGTGGATCGCGCCTTTGACCGTTTCCTCACAGGCCGCTTTTCTGGCCATTCAAAGCCTGTGGGTCGGCCCCTGGCTGCATGACGTTGGCGGACTTGAGCGCAATCAAGTCGCTGGCTACCTGTTACTGGTCGCGGCCTCGATGGTTGCCGGATTTATATCCTGGGGCGTCATCACCGACCGGCTCAGGCGTTTCGGCATCAAGCCGCTGCCCGTCGCCATCATCGGCATGAGCATTTTTATTGTTATTCAGTGCCTGATTACCTTCGGGCTGGTCGAGGCGGTGTTGCCGCTGTGGATGCTGTTCGGCTTCTTCGCCACCGCCGGCATCTTACCCTACGCCGCTTTATCGCAAAAATTTCCGCTGCATCTGTCGGGCCGGGTCAACACCGGGCTTAATCTTCTCGTCTTTATCAGCGCCTTCGCCGCCCAATGGGGAACCGGCGTGATCATCGGCATGTGGCCAAAAACCGCCGCAGGTTCCTACGATCCCGCCGGATATCAGGCCGCTTTCGGGGCGATTCTGGGCATCCAGGTGCTGGGACTGTTGTGGTTGGTCGTTTTCGGCAAAGGCCGCCGGGCCTTCGCCCATCCAGAAATATAACCATCTCCGCTTTTCATTCAGGCGCCGTTTCGCTATACCCAGCTTTACGTTTTTGCTTGTCTTAACCATCAAGCCCGGAGCCATGCGATGATCCCCCGTTATAGCCGACCCGACATGACCGCCATTTGGGAACCTGCCAACAAGTTCCGCATCTGGTTCGAGATCGAGGCCCACGCCTGCGACGCGCAAGCCGAACTCGGCGTCATCCCGGCCCAGGCCGCTAAAGCGGTCTGGACAAAAGGCAACAAGCCTTATGATCAGGCCCGCATCGATCGCATTGACGAAATCGAGCGCAAGACCCACCACGATGTCATCGCTTTCTTGAGCGAACTTGCCGAACATGTCGGCGACGACTCCCGTTCCGTCCATCAGGGTATGACGTCTTCTGACGTTCTCGACACCTGCCTGAGCCTCCAGATGACCCAGGCCGCCGATATTATTCTTGCCGACATGGACGCCCTGCTGGTTGTTCTGGAGCGCCGGGCGCGTGAGCACAAGGGCGATGTCTGCATCGGTCGTTCGCATGGCATCCACGCTGAACCGACCTCCTTTGGCATTAAATTGGCCGGTCATTATGCCGAATTCAAGCGCGGCCGTGAGCGCATGGCCGTGGCCCGCGAAGAAATCGCCACCTGCGCTATTTCCGGTGCCGTCGGCACCTTTGCCAACATCGACCCGAAAGTCGAAGAACATGTCGCGGCAAAATTGGGCTTGAAGCCCGAGCCGGTATCGACGCAAGTGATCCCGCGCGACCGCCATGCCGCTTATTTCGCGGCCATGGGCATCATCGCCGGGGCTATCGAACGACTGGCCACGGAAGTCCGGCACCTTCAGCGTTCCGAAGTGCGCGAGGCCCAGGAATATTTCGCGCCCGGGCAAAAGGGCTCAAGCGCCATGCCCCATAAACGCAACCCGATCCTGTCGGAAAACCTGACCGGTCTGGCCCGCATCGTCCGCGCCGCCGTCATCCCGGCAATGGAAAACATCACCCTTTGGCATGAGCGCGATATTTCGCATTCATCGGTCGAACGCATGTTCGGGCCCGACGCGACGGTGACTCTCGACTTCGCCCTGGCCCGCCTAACCGGCATGATGGACAGGCTGGTGGTCTATCCTAAAACGATGATGGAAAATCTGATGCAGTTCGGTGGATTGCACGATTCACAGCGGGTTCTGTTAACCCTGACCCAAAACGGCGTCAGCCGCGAGGACGCCTACCTGATCGTTCAACGCAACGCCATGAAAGTCTGGCGCAGCTATGGCATCGACCCCGACGACCCCGAAGGCTCCGTCGAGCCAACCGCCGAAGACCGGCAAGCCGAAAGTCACGGAAACCGTTTGTTCTATTTCCTGTCCAACGACGCGGAGGTCGCGCAGAAACTGCAAGAAGATGCCTTGAAGGAATTGTTCGAGGTTGATTCGACGGCTTTCCACACGAAAAACGCCGACGCTATCTTCGCCCGCGTATTCGGCAAGCCTTAAGACTTAGCCCAACCGGCCCTTAATCGCCGACGCGACCATGATCATCGCCTAGCGGTTCGGGATAGCCGTTGTGGACTTCTTTTTCGGCCACAACATGCAAGCGCTTGATTTCGGCCCGGATATCATCATCGCTGATATCGACTCCGCCATCGCTAAAGCTCTTCGATACCATGCGGACAACATCTTCGTGGCCAGCCTCTTCAAGGTCGGAAACCACGACTTTCTTAGCGAAGGCCTCGATATCATCGCCGCTTAAGCCGAGCTTTTCAGCGGCCCAATAGCCCAGCATCTTATCGCGCTTGGCCTCAATCTTGAATTGGGTTTCCGCGTCATTCTTGAATTTGGCTTCTTCGCTGGTGCCACGCTTCTTAAAACTGTCGTTCATTACTGTCGTCCTTATTGTCGGGTCATTTCCGGGACAATACGTGCCAACGCCCGGTTTCGCAACGGCTACTCACAATTTTTCGAGGGTATTGCAATATCTATCGCGAATTTTCCCTTCCCCTTATATATAGTACGTAAATGTGCACTTTGGTAACCCTGCGCCGCCCGGATCACGATTGGCCGCGGATCGTCGCGACAAACCGCGACGAAATGCGCGACAGACCCTGGAAACCGCCGGCCCGTCATTGGCCCGACCGGGGCAACGTCACAGCCGGTCAAGATGAACTGGCCGGGGGAACCTGGCTCGGCCTCAACGATGACGGCCTGATCGCTGGGGTTCTCAACCGCACCGGCTCCTTAGGGCCGGACCCAAACTTCAGGAGTCGCGGCGAACTGCCACTTGAAGCCCTCGATCACGCCGAGGCCGAGGCCGTCGCCGAAACCTTGTTCGACCTTGACCCCGCCGCCTATCGGCCGTTCAATCTGTTCGTCGGCGATGCCCGCGAGGCCTTCTGGATATCATCGGTCAATGAATACGGCGAACCCGGCATGCGGCTCGGCGATATCCCGGTTGGCGTCTCAATACTGAGCGATTGCGACCTCAACGACGCCGCGTCGTCCAGGGTGGCGCGTTACCTGCCGGAATTTCACGCCGCCGAAGCGCCGACTTTATCCGACGATCCCGCCCAGGATGACTGGTCGCCCTGGACCCGGCTGCTCTCGGCCAGGGAATTTGACGACGAAGCAGGGCCTAAAGGGGCCATGAACATTGAACGCGGCGATGGCTTTGGTACCGTTTGCTCA
>CBFDEA010000118.1:0-6193 GCA_965603695.1 uncultured Rhodospirillaceae bacterium
GGGTTATCTGTTCTTCGCCGAAAGCCCCGATGTGTGGACCTGGGTCGGGGCGGCAATCATTTTCTCGGCGGCCCTGTACACGGCCCACAGGGAATCCAGTCAGGCGCGATTATTTCGCTCGGTGCAGGCCAATCTGGTGCCGGCGCTTAAACAAAACGATAAAGACCCTACGGCTTGACGGGCGCTACTTTTCTGAAGATGACTTCGACGCGGCGATTCAAGGCGCGGTTTTCTTCCGAATCGTTGGCTGCCAGCGGGCGGCTGTCGGCGTAACCCATGGTCGCCAGACGGGACTGGTCGACATCGGTAAATTCAAGCAAATACTGGACGACCGAGTTGGCCCGCGCCGTCGATAAATCCCAGTTGGAGCGGAAGCGATCAGTCTTGATCGGCCTGTCGTCGGTATGTCCGGCGATGATGATTTCGCCTTCGCTTTCCTTGATCACGACCGCCAGATTGTTAAGCGCGATGAGGAATTCCGAGGTCAGGGATTCGGTGCCAGAGGGGAAGGCGAATTTGCCGGGGAAGCGGACGATGACCTCGCCCTCGCGTTCCTCGACGTTGGCCATGGATTTTGATATCTGTTCGGCCATCGCCTGAGTGACATTTTCCGCCAGGTTGTCGACGGGTACTTCCGGCTTTTCAACCGCGACGTCCTGCTCGCCCAGGGTATCGTCGATTTGCAGCTCCATAACCACCTTTGGCACTTTGCTTTTAACGGAAATGCCTGCCGGACCGCCGTCTTCTTCGATAATACCGGCGAGTTTTTTAATATACTGAACGCCGAAGGCGTTCTTCATGGAGCCGGCGAGCTGTTGGTATTTTTCCACGTCCATCTTGGCGAAGGTCAGCATCAGCACGAACAGGGTCAGCAGCAAAGACATCAGGTCGGCGAAGGTGGTCATCCACACGGGTGCGCCGGCAGGAGGTTTTTTCTCACTCATTATGCGTCCCCATCGTCCCCTTCACCAAGATGATCACGCAAATGCGCCGGCAGATAGACTTGCAGCAGTTCGCCCAGCACATTGGGATTGGTCTGGGCCTGAATTTCAAGCACGCTGTCGATGATCAGGGCGCCAATGTTTTCTTCATCGGCAACCCGGGATTCCAGCTTGTCGGCAATTGGCAGGGCGATTAGGTTGGCGATGACCGCACCGTAAAGCGTCGTCAGCATGGCAACGGCCATGGACGGACCGATGGAGCTTGGGTCCGACAGGTTGGCCAGCATCTGCACCAACCCGACCAGGGTGCCGATCATGCCGAAGGCCGGGGCGGCGTCGCCGATGCCGCGAAAGATTTTCGAGCCTTCTTCATTGCGCCGGATCGTCTGGTGCATCTCCGACGTCAGGGTCTTGCGGACGACTTCCGGGGCCAGGCCGTCGACGCAAAGCTGGATGCCTTTTTTGAAAAATTCATTTTCGATCTCGACCCCCTCGAGCGCCAAAAGGCCGCCTTTGCGAGACTTTTTGGCCAGGGTGATGGCGAATTCGACCAGGGTCAGGGCGTCATTCTGGTCAACCGTGAAGGCGGCTTTAATGCCGACCTTGAGGGCGACGAAGACCTTCGAGATGGGGAATTTGACCAGGGTCGCGGCAAAAGTGCCACCGACGACGATCAGGAATCCCGGCAGGTTGAGAAAGATAATCAGGTCTGAGCCAACAAGAATGGCGGCGATGACGACGCCGGTTCCCATGACCAAGCCGAGTAATGTCGCAATATCCATAAACGCGTGGCCCCCTGCCTGCGAGAATCCCTATTATTTATAAGGGGTATAAGACCATAATACCAACCTATGTATTAAACTATAACACCCTATCTGGAGAGACTGACATGAACGTTACGGATTGCGCCGCCATCGTTACCGGTGCGGCTTCCGGTCTTGGCCGGGCAACAGCCGCGGCACTGGCTCAGGCCGGGGCCCGGGTGGCCTTCCTCGATCTTAATGTGGATGCCGCCGCCGAGGCCTGTGCGCCCTATGGCGAAAACGCCGTGGCCGTGGCCTGCGACGTTGCCGATGCGGACAGCGCCGCAGCGGCGATTGCCGCGGCCACGGCGGCACACGGCCCGGCCCGTATTTTGATCAATTGCGCCGGTATCGGCACCCCCGGCAAGATCGTCGGTCGCGACGGCCCGATGGCGCTGCAAGACTTCGCCCGGGTGATCAATATCAATCTGATCGGCACCTTTAACATGATGCGTCTGGCCGCCGCCGCCATGAAGGATCTCGACGCCCTTGAGACGGCCGAGCGCGGCGTCATCATCAACACCGCCTCCATTGCCGCCTATGAAGGGCAGATCGGCCAGGCCGCCTACGCCGCCTCGAAAGGCGGTATTGTCTCGCTGACCCTGCCCGCGGCCCGGGAATTCTCACGCTCCGGCATTCGGGTGCTGGCCGTGGCGCCGGGGATTTTCGGCACGCCGATGCTGTTTGGTTTGTCTGACGAGGTGCAAGAAGCGCTCGGCGCGTCGGTTCCATTCCCCTCAAGGCTCGGCCAGCCCGATGAATTCGCCGCCCTCGCCTTGCACATGATTGCAAACGTCATGATGAACGGCGAAGTCGTGCGCCTCGACGGGGCGCTCAGGATGGCGCCGCTTTAAAGGCCGTCGATAAAGGCGGCCAGTTGCAGATCGCGCCGCGAAAGTCCGTCGACATCGTGACTGGCCAGGGTGATATCGACCCGGTTGTAGACGTTGAACCATTCGGGATGGTGGTCGACCTTCTCGGCCTGGATGGCGACGCGGGTCATAAAGGCGAAGGCGGCGGGGAAGTCGGGGAAGCTAAGGGATTTAAAAATCGCCGCGCGGCCTTCGACCAGGGTCCAGCCGTCAAGGGTCGCGATCCCGTCCGTTATTTCCGCCTCGCTCAGTTTATCGCTCATGATTTTATCTCCTTTCATAGCCAAGTGGTGCGCCGGGCGGTTAAAGTAAAGGCATGAAAGCGCCAAGCCTTGAACAAATAGAAGCGATCGCCGCGCGCGCCTTAAAGACGGTGCCGGGCGAATTGCTGACCCATGTCGCGGGGGTCGTCATCCGCGTCGAGGAATTTCCCGACAGCGAAACCGAGGACGCCCTCGGCCTGACCTCGCCTTACGATCTGCTCGGCTTGTACCGGGGCGTCTCGATAGATCAAAAAAGTGTTGCTGCGACGCCCGACGACATCGATATGATTTATCTCTACCGCTCGCCGATCCTCGATTTCTGGTGCGAAAGCGGCGAAGACCTGGAACACCTGGTCCGCCACGTCCTGATCCACGAAATCGGCCACCACTTCGGCCTCAGCGACGACGATATGGAGCGGATTGAGGGAGCGGGGTAAGGGGGGGGCCAAGAACGATACCCCTTCTTGACGATCTGTAAGAAAGGAGGAACTATAAGGCCTGTCAATCAGGCCTTTCTGATACTTCCAGAAATAGCTCTACTAACGCTTCGTTGATATAATAGTTACTGCGTCCTGATTGGTGTTTTTTAACAAAGCCATTCTCGGCCAGAGTATCAAGATATCTAGCCGCCGTTTGACGAGTAACTTGCATATCATGCATTACAAATTCAATGCGTGAATAAGGGTGGCGGAATAGATTGTTCAGCATATCTTGCGAATATAATTTCGGGAGTTCGTGACGCATCCTGAGTTTTACACTCGCCATTTGCTCTCGGATACCGTTGACAAGTTCTAATGTAGCCTGTGCCGTTTCTGCCACAGCTTCAAGCATGTAGAGTACCCATTCCTCCCACGCGCCAGTTTCACGTACGGACTGTAATAAACGATAATAGTCCCCCTTATTGCGTGTGATGTGACGGCTAAGATAGAGGATTGGGATATCCAGTAGGCCTGTACGTGTGAGATAGAGCACATTCAGGATACGCCCAATGCGCCCATTCCCGTCTGGAAACGGATGGATGCTTTCAAACTGGTGATGAATCAGCGCCATTTTAATGAGCGGATCGAGTGTGCATAGATCGTCTTCATTGATAAAATGTTCTAGGGCCGCCATGTGTTTTATGACCTCTCTTCCGTCCTGTGGGGGGACGTAGATAATCTCGCCGGTTCCGTCATGCTTTAGTGCAGTACCGGCGGTGGTCCGGAATCCGTCGTCGCGCCGCTTCAAGAGACGGAACATTTCTGTCAAGATGTTGTTAGATATTATGCCCCCCGTTTGGTGCAGGCGATCATGGCCAAGTTTTATTGCGTCACGATAGAGAGCGACTTCTTTTGCGGCAGCACTACCAGGGCCCTCAAGAAAGAGTTGAGCTTGAAACAATTCATCCTGAGTGGTGACAATATTCTCAATTTCGGAACTGGCTTTGGCTTCCTGCAAAGAAAGTGTATCAATCAGGATGCCTTGGTTGGGAATAGTTGCCGCGCGGCCTTTGAGCTCAGCTAGAGCCCGATTAGCCCTTGCCATCGCCTTGAATATCTCGATTGTTTCAAGATCAACAGGTGGTGGCAGGTCAGGAATTGAATAGGTTTCTTTTAACATATCCTGACCATTATGTTATAAAAACCTCATTTTGTTAACATAAATATGTGATGCGTACATTAAATGTCCTATTTGTTGACTCATTAATGGCAGCGGGTGGAGTGCCTAAAGCTTGCTGTTTTGTTCTCGCTTTTAGGCCAACACCTTACTTTAATTTACTACGATATCTTTTGCCCTCAAGTGGGTGTATCGAAACAACATCCGTGGATCACGGTGACCACTGATCAGGGCGACCTCCGGCTGGGTTATCACCCATAGAAGAAAAAAAACCCGCCGCATTTAGCGACGGGTTTTGATTTGGTGGAGCCGAGGGGAATCGAACCCCTGACCTCCACGTTGCGAACGTGGCGCTCTCCCAACTGAGCTACGGCCCCGGATTTGTTGGCGAGTATATGCGGCGACAATCAGTTGCTGTCAAGAGTGTCCGCCTCTTGCCAGAAAAACGCCGTGGGGATAGGTTAACCGGACAAAATCACAAAAGGATTCTATTACCGCCATGGAAGTCTTCGCAGGCCCTATTCTGAAACTCGTTTTGACCGTCATCGATCTCTATGTCTGGATCGTCGTTATCGGTGTCATCTTAAGCTGGCTGACCGCCTTTAAGGTCGTCAACACGGCCAATCGCTTCGTCTATATGGTCAACGATTTCATCTATAAGATTACCGAACCTGTTTTGGGACGAATTCGCAAGGTGCTGCCGGTCATGGGCGGCTTCGATCTCTCGCCGATCGCGCTTATTCTCGGCCTGATGCTGTTGCAGGATGTGATGATTAATATCATGGTAAAGTTTGGCGGCTGATCCGACCGCCTCGCCGTTTTCCGGGGCTCCCGCCGGTGTCATGGTGCGCTTGCGCTTGACCCCGAAGGCGGCGGCCAACCGCATCACCGGCTTAAAACTTGATGGCCAGGGTGGGCTCGTGCTCAAGGCCTCGGTAACGGTGGTTCCCGAAGACGGTAAGGCCAACGCTGCTTTAATAAAGATGCTGGCCAAGGAATGGAAATTGGCGAAGTCGAGCCTGGAGGTCGTCCACGGCGCGACGGACCGAAACAAGACAGTGCTTGTCGCCGGAAACACAGAACACTTGCTGAAAAAGTTGCAAGACTGGGCCTCAGATAAATTTCAGGAACGACAGACTTAGGAACGACAGACCATGAGCGAAGCGAAAATTATTGATGGCAAAGCCTTCGCGGCGGCCTTGCGGGCGCGGGTCGGGGCGGCGGTCACCAGCCTTAAGGCCGAACACGGCCTGACCCCGGGATTGGCCGTGGTGCTGGTCGGCGAAGACCCGGCGTCCCAGGTTTATGTGCGCAACAAGGGGGTGCAGACGCTCGAGGCCGGGATGAATTCATTCGAGCACAAGTTCGATGAGACGATCACCCAGGACGCCCTGCTTTCCCTGATAGCCGAACTCAACGCCGACGATGCCGTGCACGGCATTCTGGTGCAGTTGCCGCTGCCCGGTCATATCGACGAGGCGGCGGTGCTCTCGGCCATCGACCCGGACAAGGATGTCGACGGCTTCCATGTCGTCAATGTCGGTCGTCTGGCGACCGGCGATAAGCGCGCCATGGTGCCGTGTACGCCGTGGGGCTGCCTGATGATGTTGAAGGAGACGCTGGGCGATCTCAAGGGCAAAAAAGCACTGGTGCTCGGTCGTTCGAACATCGTCGGCAAGCCGATGGCGCAACTGCTGTTGTCCCAGCATTGCACCGTT
>CBFDEA010000119.1:0-6178 GCA_965603695.1 uncultured Rhodospirillaceae bacterium
TCGAGGTCGTGTCCGAAAGGACCGGGCGGCCCAGCGCCGCTTGCTGGAAGCCGCCGGTCCAAAAACCGCTGGTCGCAGGGTCCCAACCAAAAAGCACGGCGGCCTTGGCCCCCCACAGGGTAAAGGCCCAGGTAATCGACCAGGCATGACCGGCGACGAGCAGCGTCGCCCAATTGAGCAGGGCCAAAGCGACGGCGCTGACGATCAGCGGCCACGGCCCTTTAAGAAGTGAAGTCAGCGATAAACCGTCCCGCCACTGGCCGATCGGCTGCATCGTCCAACCGCTTGTGCGCAAGCCAAGTAAAATCAATACGAGAACGCCGATTTGCAGGGGCACGGCGATTTCCCAGCCGAGAGTCCGGCCCAGAGAAATGCCGCTCATTGATGGCAATTGCTGCCACCAGCCAAGGTCGAGGCTGCCCCAGAAGGCCCCGAGGCAGAAAAAAATCAACACCAGCAGGGTCCTGATATTGCCGCCGCCGGCGGTGTAAAGGACACCCGACGCGCAACCGCTGCCAAGCTGCATGCCGATGCCGAAGATGAAGGCGCCGAAGCCGACCGCCACACCGAGCGGTGCCACCGAGCCGCTAACCCCGTGGCCGAAAATGCTGCCCTGGGCGAGGATCGGCGCGAACAGAATAATCGCCGCAATTAGCATGACGATCTGGGCGGCGGCTCCGGTCATGTCGCGTTCGCTAAGAAGTTTTCGATAGGCACCGCTAAAGCCGAACGCACCGTGATAAAGGCTGACGCCCATGGCCAGGCCGATGGCGAACAGCAGGCCGCGCGTGGCGCTGTCCATTAGGGTGGCGACGAACAACAGCGTGGCAAGGCCCGCGCCAGCCATCAGTACCGTTCTTTGGGCGGCGATCATCGCGGCTCCTTTCAAAGGGTGTCAGGAGCGCGACTGTATAGGTTAGGCTGGTAACGGAGGATTCACATTGTTGTGAAAGCCTCTCAATAAACCCCGTTGGCCTGCTGCATTTCCCGGATATAGACAATCAGGTCGGCAATCTCGGCGGCCTTGACAGCCGGTTGCGGCGGCATCGGCCCGAACTTCCAGTGATGCTGACGCACGCCGCGGGTAATGGCGCTGACGAAAGCGGCGTCGGCGTGATGGTCCGGGCGGTAGAAGGGATCGATCAAAGGCGGGCCATTTGTCGATCCGCCGACATTCTTGCCGTGGCATTTCAGGCAAACCCGGTCGAAGGTTTGCTCGCCTTTTTGTGCCTGGGCGGACAGGCTCGGCACGATGACTTTGATGGTGGCGTCCTTGGCCCCACCGCCAAAAATCATCCAGCCGACCAGCCCCAGGGCAATGGCGATACCGGCCATGGTGGTCAAGGTCGAACGGTGGATGACGGTTTTCGGTGGGGTTGAGCCTTGCGAGGCCTCGCCGCTATCGGACTTTTTGCGTTTTTTTCTGACCGGCATGATGTCTGACTATTCCTTGCCACCGGGCAAGGGGACCAGTCGGGGCGGGGTGATTGCCTCCTCGCTCGCTTCCTCGCCAAGTTGCATATCCTCGATGCGGACCCCGCGCTTGCTGATCTTGTCCGATGAAATGCGGATTTCGCGGATGTCCTTGACCGCCAGATTGAAGTGGCCTTCAAGGTTGACGACTCGTTGGTCCATGCGTCCGACGTCTTCCAGAAGTTTCAGGACTTCGGCCTGAATAAGCCCGGCCTGTTCGTGCATGGTGGCGTCCTTGAGGACGGCGCGGATGGTGTGCAAGGTCGCCATCAGGGTCGTCGGCGAGACGATCCAGACCCGGTGTTTGAAGGACTTGGCGACGACGTCGGGGAAGTTGGCGTGCAGCTCGGCGTAAACCGCTTCGGACGGCAGGAACATCAGGGCCGACTCGGCGGTCTCGCCGGGGATGATGTATTTCTCGCTGATGTCTTTGACGTGCTTTAGAACGTCGGCGCTAAAGGCACGCCGCGCCACAACCTTGGCCGCGTCGTCTGCGGCGTTCCTAAGCCCGTAATAACTTTCCAGTGGAAATTTGGCGTCGATGACGATGGAGCCCGGCGGGTTGGGCAGGGTCAGCAGGCAGTCGGCGCGCTTGGCGTTGCCAAGTGTCGCCTGAAATGCGTAGGACGAGGGTGGCATCATCGAGCTGACGAGATCATTCAACTGGACTTCGCCGAAGGCACCCCGGGCCTGCTTGTTCGACAGGATATCCTGCAAGCCGACGACCTGTTCGGACAGGGTGGTGATTTTCTGCTGGGCGGCGTCAATCACGGCCAGCCGTTCGTGCAGGTCGCTCATGGTCTTGCCGGTTTTTTCAGTGTGCAGATTAAGACCGTCGCCGATGCGCTTGGAAACCGCGTCCAGGCGGTGCTCCAATGTGGTGTTGATGTGGGCCTGGGCGGAGGCCTGGGTCTCGCCCATCTGGGCCAGACGCCCGGCTAGTTCTGCTTGCGCGTCGCTAAGTTTTTGCGCCAGATCATGGGCCTTCGCCTGACCTGCGCGCATGATGACGACGGCGACGACAACAAGGCCGAGTGCGAGCAGGGCGATAAACAGGTTGAGTAAGTCCATGGTCGCTTGCGTCCTAAATCTGTTGAAGGCGAAACTTTGCCTGAGCATAACAATAATGTGAAGTGGCTTGATTGGATTTTTGTATTAAACAACCCATGTTAGAATGGTTGTCGATAACAAGGATAAATGAAAACCATGAAAGATCAAAAACCAACCCGACGGGCGGCGCTGCATTATCTTAGCGCCACGGTTATTTTAGCCGTTTACGGCGTTCAGGTCTGCCCGTTTCTGGAAACCCTGACGACCAGCCAACTGGTGCTGCCGATCCTGCTTGCCCTGGGCGTGCAGTATGCTTTACGCGGCCCTTTGCGGGCGCGTTTTGTCGATGGCGCAGCGTTTCAGAAGCAAACTTTTATGGTTTTTAAAATTGAGTACGGCTTGTTCTTGGCGTCCGGCGTCTTTTTGATGGTTTTCAACACAATGATGTACGGTTTCCCGTTGGTCAGCGGCCTGAAGGTCATCATCGGTCTGGCGACGCTCGGTTTCTTCGCGTCGATTGATCTGGCGTTGGAGTGGCAGCGCAAGTTGGTCGAGCATTTTTCGCGTACCGGTCACCACATGCAGGTCGACGAGAACTATTTCCCGCTGACCGGCAAGCTCGGGCTGTTTACCTCGATCAGTGTGGTTATTAATAAAGACCTGATCTGGCTTTCAGAAGTCGGCCGGACGGTGAGTTACGAGAAAGCGCAAATGCTGATCCTCGGCGAGATTGCCTTCGTTATCGGCGTCATCCTGGCCCATGTGCTCAATGTGATTTACTCCTATGTGCGCAATTTGCGCGGTTTTCTCGATAACGAAAACAACATTCTTGAGGAGGCTTCGCATGGCGATCTCGACGGCTTCGTGCCGGTCGGCACCAATGATGAGTTCGGCGTCATGGCCATTCACACCAACGCCATGGTCAAGGGGTTGCGCGACACCAACGAGGAAATCCGCCGCACCCGCGACGTCGCTATCCTGACCCTGGCGTCACTGGCGGAGACCCGCGATAACGAAACCGGCGCCCACATCCTGCGCACCCAACGCTACATTCTGGTGCTCGCCGAACATCTGCAAAGCCACCCGCGTTTTAAAGACGTGTTGAGCACGGAAAACATCGACCTTTTGTACAAGTCGGCGCCCCTGCATGACATCGGCAAGGTCGGCATTCCCGATAATATCCTGCTCAAGCCGGGCAAATTGACCGACGATGAATTTGAGATCATGAAGACCCACGCGATGCTCGGGTCCGAAGCCCTCAGGATTGCCGAGAACGAATTGGGCTCGAACTCATTCTTGCGCTTCGCCAGGGAGATCAGCTTAAGCCACCACGAAAAATGGGACGGTAGCGGTTATCCGTACGGCCTGAAAGGCGACGCCATTCCGGTCTCTGGAAGGTTGATGGCCGTGGCCGATGTCTATGACGCACTGATTTCCAAAAGGGTTTACAAAAAAGCCTTCAGCCACGAAGACGCGCGTGAGCTGTTGCTTAAGGGCAAGGACGCCCATTTCGATGGTGACGTGATTGACGCCTTCGTCGCCTGCGAGGACGACTTCATCCGCATCGCCGAAGAATTCTCCGACCAAAACTACGCCGAACGCACCGCGGCGCACCCACAAGACGCGTTGGCGATTGCTTGAAGGGCAATAAAATAAAGCTGACGGCATTGTCTTCTTTGTGCCCGGAGTTTTCTCCTACGTCTGAATGCGTATAGCGTGGGTAGAGTGTTTGGCGAGATGATTGCCATAAAGTTTACCTTGCCGAAAAACCTTGTGTTATGTTCAAGGTGTTTTTTGGGGGGGACATGGAAGCTGAGTCTGTATCGGGATTGTTAAATAAATTTTGGTCGGGGGCGATCCATCCACTCGTTCTATCGCTTTTTTTTGTTTGGCTAAACGTAACCTTGATCAACCCTCTCATCCGAAGACTTGAGGCCAAGGTACGGCAGAAAAAAGTCGAATTTCACAAAAACAAAATTGAAAAAATTCTTTTTCGCAGCATTCCAGTCGTCGTTGGAATAGATATTTTATTCTTTATATTTGGCGCGGTTGATTGGGATGCCTTGTTGATGGGGCTGGGCATTGTCGCTGCACCCGTCTTGATCGTGATGGTGTTTGTTTATGTCGTGTACCCGTTTTTCGTATTGGCATTTGTGTTTTCATCCGAACTCCTGAAAGAGACTTCCTTCCTTCTGTTTAAACGAAATTCGGGCGAACATTCTTCTGCTAAAAACAATTTCTCCTTTCGAACCCTTATTTCTTTTTTCGCAGTCGCATGGGTTTGTTTTATCTTTAGTGCTCCAATCGACTTGCTCTGGCACGATTTTATTTTTCAGGTCGGGGAAATTGTCCCACCACCGGAAGCCTCCCGGATTTTGGCGCAGCCTATGGAAGAGCCCATACTTTTTTTCGGGATGATGAAGAATGATGCCCTGCGTATTGCGGAGTTAGTTGCACTTTTTTTCATTCATTTAGGGTTTATCTTCTGGGTCGCAAAACCACTGCTGCTTAACCCGGAACGGCTCCTGCCTTTTCCAAGACTGGGGCCGATAGAGAGAAAAATTTCTTTCTGGATCGTCACTTTCATCTACCTGCCCGCAATGATGACCTTGGGTGTATTGACATGAACATTTATGAAGACCTTGTTCGAGGAGTTTCCACTTTAGGCAGTGACGAACTTTACGCGGCTATCCCGCAAGAAATTGTCGTGATCTGGCTATGCCTTTGTATTTTACGTCCCCTGATCCGCTGGCTCGACAACAAGGTGCGAAACCGCCCGGAAGAATTCAAAATCGCATTAGCGGAAAAAATATTGTTTGTTGTTTTACCGCTGCTGTTCATCGGGCTATGGGGAGTGTTGAAGTTGGGTATCCTTGCGCCTTCGGGGTTTGAGCTGCCGACAAATAATGGCGGGATGAAGGGTGGCACCGTCGGATTTGACTTGCCAATGACGGATCAGGCGATCTTGGCTTTGTCGTTGGGTTTGGGTCTACTCTCTGCAATTGCTCGATATTTTTATGTTCTTGCCCCATTTCTGGTGTTTCTCATCGCCGCCGGGGCAATTTTCATAAAGAAGCCCGTCGATAGAAATTTTGTTTTTTTACCCATAGACCAGACGCCGGTCCCCATCCTTCGTTCTTGCTTGCGCTTGACGTGCTTGATCGCCGTTCTTTCTCAACCCTTCTCGTCCGTGATTTTGTTCGATATTGAATTCAATTCAGAATCACAACAACGTATCGGTTTTAATCAACCGGATGAAAAACCAACGCGCGATCTAAAAGAATCTGACGAAGATCTGAAATTAATTTTCGGCCTGACTAAAAAGGATATTTTTGGGGACTTGGTAGATGGACCTGGGGTTAGACGGGGAGATGGGGAAGAAGAATTGAAGTTGTTTTTCGGCTTGAACAAATATGAACTTCTTCGGATATCTGAATTTACTACCCTAAATATTATGGCATTAATCCCCTACCTGTTTGTTCTGCTTGCGATCATCCGTCCCCTTCTGTTCAGTCACAAACATCGTCTCCCTTATCCGGCCCTGAGTCCGTTCGAGCGGCACTTCATATTTTGGGTTTTATCAATCATCTACTTGAAAGGCACATTCGCATATGTGGAGCCAGTGTTGGGTTTGATGGCGGTAGGGGGCACATGA
>CBFDEA010000120.1:0-6170 GCA_965603695.1 uncultured Rhodospirillaceae bacterium
AGCTGGAAACTGCCCGGCGTTAACCGGCAATTCCGATATGGAAGAACTGATCGAACAGATGACGCCGGTCGACTTGCTGCTGATCGAAGGCTTCAAGGGTCGTCACTATGACAAACTGGAAGTCTCGCGCCTGGCCACGGGTAAGCCGCCGCGTTGCCGGGAAGATAGGGAAATCGTCGCACTCGCCTGCGATAGTGCAATGGAAGACCTCGACATTCCGGTTCTCGATCTCAATGACATTGGCGCAATTGCCGATTTTATCATCGCCCTTTGCGAACTGAAAAAAGGTGCGGGCAATGACCCAGCTTAAAAATGATTGCTTCGCCCATGGTGATGAGCTGACGCCGCTTGATGTCGCCCTTGAGCAACTTGAACAGACGGTTAATGCGGTTGTCGGTATTGAAGAAGTGCCGCTGATCGATGCCTTGGCGCGGGTTCTCGCCGAAGACGTCGTGGCCGAACGCAATGTGCCGCCACATGATAATTCCGCCGTCGATGGTTACGCGGTCTTTCATCAAGATTTATCGCCAGAGGGCGACAGCCGCCTGCCGGTGGCCGGACGGATCACCGCCGGTCATAAACTGGGGCGGCCAGCCAAGCCGGGCGAGGCCTACCGGATTTTCACCGGTGCGCCGATGCCGGAGGGCTGCGATACGGTGTTTATGCAGGAAGATGTCCGCCTTGAAGGCGACGACGTGATCTTGCCCGCCAGCATCAACCGGGGTTCCAACCGGCGCTTTAAAGCCGAGGACGTGGCCACAGGGTCGGTCATTCTGGCCTGTGGGAAACGCCTCAGGCCGCAGGAAATAGGCCTTGCCGCCTCGGTCGGGCGCAGTAAGCTTAGCGTCTATAAGGCCCTGCGCGTCGCCGTGTTTTCTACCGGCGACGAAGTCCGCGATCCGTCCCAGGACGCACCGGAAGGCTGCATCTTCGATGCCAACCGCTTCACCATCATGGGCTTGCTTGCCCGTCTGGGCTGCCAAGTTACGGACCTGGGCATTCTTGAAGACGACGAAGCGGTGATCGGCGCGGCGCTGGCGAGCGCGGCCAGGGACCATGACCTTCTGTTTACCTCCGGCGGCGTCTCGGTCGGCGATGAAGATCACATCAAACCGGCGGTGGAAAAGCTCGGCAGCCTACATTTCTGGCGTCTGGCAATAAAACCGGGACGACCCATCGCCTTCGGTCAGGTCGCAGGGACGCCGTTTGTCGGCTTGCCCGGCAATCCGGTGGCGGCCATGGTCACTTTCATGTGCGTCGCCCGGGTGCTGGTCTTGCGACTGTCCGGGGCGGGCGATGTCAGGCCCCCGGTATACAAGGTCCGCGCCGCCTTTACCTTCAAGGGCAAGGGCGGACGCCGTGAATGGTTGCGCGCCCGTCTCGAGAAAGACGGCGACGGACTGTACAGCGCCCATTTGTTCCCGGCCACGGGTTCTGGCGTGCTGACCTCGATGGTCGCATCAAGCGGCCTGGTTGAAGTGAGCGAGGAGACGACCCAGATAACTGAGGGAGAGCTGGTCGACTATCTGGCTTTCCCTGAACTGTGTCCTTAATTAATCAAGGAGAAGACGTGAAAATTATTTATTTTTCCTGGGTTCGTGACAAGACCGGCGTCGGTAGCGAAGAAGTGAACCTGCCCGAAGGCGTCGGCACCGTCGCCGAACTGATGGAGTGGTTGAAGAACCAGGGCGAAGGATACAAACAAGCGTTCGCCGATATCAGCGTCATCCGCGCCGCCGTCAACCAGGAGCACGTCAAGCTCGACCACCCTGTCGGGGCGGGCGATGAAGTGGCATTTTTCCCGCCCGTTACCGGGGGCTAGGGATGATCAGGGTTCAACAGGAAGATTTCGATTTTGCTCAGGAGGTCGCAACCTTAAGCGCCGGCAATAAGGGCGTCGGCGGCGTCTGTGCCTTTAGCGGCCTGGTCCGCGAGATGGCCGACGAGAACGCAATAAGTTTGATGACCCTGGAGCACTACCTCGGCATGACCGAAAAGGCGCTGGCCGAAATAGAGGCCGAGGCGCATGCCCGCTGGCCCCTGGAGAAGACTCTGATTATCCACCGCTACGGTCGTCTGGAGCCGGGCGATCAGATCGTTCTGGTCGCCGCGTCATCGGCGCACCGGGACGCCGCCTTCGATGCCTGTCGGTTCCTGATCGACTGGCTGAAAACGAAAGCCCCGTTCTGGAAGTTAGAGGAAACCGAAAGCGGTGCCCACTGGGTCGAAGCCAAGGCATCCGATGACGCGGCCCAGGCGCGCTGGCTCAATAGCGATAACAAGGAGTAGGGCGATCAGGTATCAGGCAATTTTCTTCGATTTCGACGGCGTCCTCGTCGAATCCGCTGAAATTAAATGTCAGGCCTTCCGCACGCTCTACGCAGAGTATGGCGAAGAAGTTCTTGAACGCGCCCTCGCCTATCACCTAGCCCACGAAGGCATTTCGCGGGTCGTAAAAATTCTCCATTGTCATAAAGAATTTCTAGGGATCGCTTTAAGTGAAACGCAATTGGCGGAACTGGCCGGGCGTTACAGCACCCTGGTTATGGACGCCGTTATCGCTTGCGACGCGGTTCCAGGGGGGCTCGCGTTCCTTGAAAGCTACGGCGATAAACTGCCGCTCTTCGTTGTTTCGGGAACCCCGGAGCCGGAACTGCGCACGATCATCACGCGGCGCGGGATGGCCGACTATTTCAGTGCGGTCCATGGTTCGCCCCGGCATAAAGGGCCGATTGTCATGGACCTGCTTTTTGACCATAACTTGAACGGGCCGGACTGCCTGTTCGTCGGCGACGCCATGACCGATTATCTGGCAGCGGCGGAAACCGGGCTGCAGTTTATCGGCAGGGTCGGCAAGAACGATGACAATCCATTTCCGCAAGGAACGACGATCATCGAAGATCTGACGCAATTGTCTGTATAGGAAAATAAAAATTATGGCCGAACAAGGTGACGACGACTGGCCGCTCAAGGCCTACAAGAATTCCGACTTCTTGAAGCGCCGCGAGGCCCGGACCATGCGTATCCTGTCGGAATACCTGGAACCGGAAACCCGTTTCGAGGATTTCAACGTCAGCGACACCATCGTCTTTTTCGGTTCCGCCCGGGTCCAGCCGCAAGCCGATGCTAAAGCCGCATTGAAGGTGGCCAAGGCAAATGGTTCGGCCGATGATATCGCCAACGCTGAGCGCGACCTGGCCATGGCGCGTTACTATGAAGACGCCCGCGAACTGGCCAAACGTCTGACCATATGGTCGAAAGGGCTGGGGGAAGGGCGGCGGCGCTTCGTCGTTTGTACTGGCGGCGGGCCGGGACTGATGGAAGCGGCCAACCGCGGTGCGTCGGAAGCCCGGGGCCTGAACATCGGCCTTAATATTTCCCTGCCGCACGAGCAGAACAACAACCCCTATATCTCGCGCGAGTTGAATTTCGAATTCAATTACTTCTTCATGCGTAAATTCTGGTTCACCTATCTGGCCAAGGCGCTGGTCGCTTTTCCCGGCGGCTTCGGCACCATGGACGAGTTTTTCGAACTAATGACCCTGCTGCAAACCCAGAAGCTTGGTAAAACCATGCCGATCGTGCTGTACGGCACGTCCTATTGGAACGAGGTCATTAATTTCGACGCCATGGTCCGCCACGGCACCATTTCGGCCGGCGATCTCGACTTGTTCAAACGCCTCGACAGTGTCGATGAAGCTTTCGATTTTATTACCAGCGAACTCAACAAAGCCGCCTTGAAAAGGCCGGGCGGGAGTTTGTAGGGCGGTGTGGCTTTCGGGTTCAAGAACATCCCGGAACAGCTAACTCGCCCTTCACTTATTCGTGATTCCAGTTGGCCTCAGGGGTGGCCTATGATGCCGTGGAAACTGAATTGGGAGCAGTCATGAAAGATCGCACTCTTGTAAGAACGGGCCTCATCGGTTCGGCATTCGCGGCGATTTGCTGCTTCACGCCTTTTTTGGTCATTTCACTGGGGGCTATAGGACTGTCATCATGGTTGGGCTGGCTTGACTATGTTCTTGTGCCATCGCTTGCCACGTTTGTCATCATAACGGGATTGGGAATATGGCGCCTGAAATCGAACTGACCTCGACAATTACCTGCCCCCAGTGCGGTCACCGCGAAACTGAAACCATGCCGACAGATGCCTGCCAGTTCTTCTATGACTGCAAAGGCTGCGGCGTCGTTCTGCGGCCTAAGCCGGGCGATTGCTGTGTCTATTGCTCGTACGCAGATGTCCCGTGCCCACCCGTGCAAGAGGGCGATTTATGTTGTTCTTGAAATTCTGATTGTCGCCTCGCCCGGAAAACACATAAAAAAATATTGAGAAACGAAGCCCTTTCACAATGCGGGATGGGCTTCCCAAACTGCGCTGCATATTGTTTTTCACGATGGCAAAGAGCCTTGGGGAGCATTACAGGTCAAGCTTTCTCGTATGTCTCCCTAAAAATGGTGGCGAAGAAGTGATTGCCAATCCTTTTTCTGGCCGAACAGTATTTTCGCATCGAACGCCAAACGGTGTGTGCCGTGACATTGGGCGCATGCCAACACGGCCACCATTCCCAACGAACGGCCCTTGACCTTTATATCACCGGCTCTCAGGCTTTCTTCCAGCTTTGCCATGGCATTGGCCACGACAGGGTCGGGATAGACCTTCTTGCCGAGCTTGTTGTGACACTTGACGCAGGTTCCACCCAGTTCGGTCACGCCGGTTTTCAAGTCCGCGAACGCGGCCTGTGCATCCGTGTCGCGTCCGTCGACAATGGCGATCTTGATATGATTGACATGGCGGCTCAACGCCGTCATGTGCTCCTTCAGCGGCGTGCCATTGGCAACCTTCAATCCGGAAAAGCCCGGGGCTCGATACAAGGCAGCGGTGACGGTACGGAAGTCCGCATGACAAGACTGGCAGCTATCGTTTAAGACACCTAGGGCGGCGACCACGTCCTTGTAGCGCTTCTCGTCGACTCCTTTCTTAACGGCGGCCAACGCTTCCAAATCCAGCCGGGGCGTCCATTCGGGGACCATGGTGGCGATTTTCAGGTAGTTCTTATCCAGCTTTTCGGCCCATTTATTCAGGTTCGCCGGATCTTCCGCCAAGGCATAAGTTTCCATTGCCAGCACATTACGGCGCAATTCGAACATGGTGTGCAGCCAGACCTGGCGTTTGTTTTCCGGCTTGTACCATTGCGCAATGGATTGCGGCGGCTTCTTTGCGACGATGACATTGTCATCGTGCATCTGGACGACGACGACGACCGCCGCGACAATTAAAATCTGAAGGCCGAAAAAAATCCGCCAGTGCATATCTAATACCTTTTTCCCTAATTATATAAAACCTGTTCGAGCAGCATATATGCAGCGCAAGGTTTCGTGTAGCGTCTCCCGCCCCGCGTTATCACAATGACTGCTTCTGGCTACAAACAGAAAACTAGAAAACACACACTTTTGCGACCGCAATCGGCCTTTAAGCAGACTTTGTTTCGACAATCCTCGGAATTGGCGTTAAAGGCGAAACCTCGTTGGCCTAGCCTTTGCCGACGGCCTTGTCGTAGTCTTCGATCATCATTTTGCAGACGTCGCCGGGGGTATATTTGTGTTCGTCGATTTCGCTGACGGGGGTCACTTCTGCCGCCGTGCCGGTCAGGAAGACTTCTGATGCGTCGGCCATTTCTTCGGGCATGATGGCGCGTTCAACGACCTCGATGCCGCGTGCTTTGGCCAGGCCGATGATCGTTTGCCGGGTGATGCCATCCAGAAAACAGTCCGGCGTCGGGGTGTGCAATTTACCGTCCTTCATGAACAGAAAAATATTGGCGCCGGTCGATTCTGCAACCTGACCGCGCCAGTCGAGCATCAGTGCATCGTCGTAGCCTTCGCTTTCGACCTGGTGTTTCGAAATGGTGCAGATCATGTATAGGCCGGCAGCCTTGGAATGTACGGGCTCGGTTTCTGGCGACGGGCGTTTCCAGGGGCCGGTTTTCAGGCGGATGCCCTTCATGCGGGCTTCTGGCGTGAAATACGACGGCCAAACCCCGGTGGCGATGGACAGGTGGATTTTCGTTTGTTGGGCGCTGACACCCATCATCTCGCTGCCGCGCCAGGCGACGGGACGAACATAGCCATCGACGATATTGTTGGCCTTGCAGGTTTCGATGCAGGCGGCG
>CBFDEA010000121.1:0-6134 GCA_965603695.1 uncultured Rhodospirillaceae bacterium
TTGATGTCATCATCAGCGATATTGAAATGCCGGAAATGGACGGTTTCGAGTTCGCCGAAGCCGTCAAATCCGGCGGCATCTGGGCTGGAACTCCAATGGTGGCGTTGTCTTCCCATGCGACCGAACAGGATTTCGAACGGGGCCGTCAGGTTGGCTTCAGCGAATATGTCGCCAAGTTCGACCGTGATGCACTGGTTATGACACTGGCAGATACCATTTCGTCGCTGGCACCGTCCGAACAATCCTGACCTTATGATTTGCAGCCGATTAATGGGGTCTAAAGGTCTTGGTTATGTGGAGCTTAGGTAGTAACTTATTTCGAGTAATAATTTTGCTTTAAAACAGGCGGCTATCGTGTCGAATTGGCTCAGGGGGGCTCGTTGGACTGTCCGCCAAATGAAACGTAGGTTGGCATGACGTCTTGTCTGATTGTTGATGATTCCAAGGTCATTCGTATGGTGGCCCGGAAAATCCTCCAGGATCTGGAGTTTGAAACTGAAGAAGCTGCAGATGGTAAGCAGGCTCTGGATGCGTGCAGAGCGAAAATGCCTGATGCGATCTTACTTGATTGGAACATGCCTGTCATGAGTGGCATTGAGTTCTTAAGGGAATTGAGGGTGTGCGACGGTGGTGATGTCCCAATCGTCGTTTTCTGTACCACCGAGAACGATATTGAGCATATTCAGGAGGCGATCGAGGCGGGAGCTAATGAATACATCATGAAGCCGTTTGATAGTGAAATTATACAGGCTAAGTTTTCTCAAGTAGGTTTGATGTAAGAGACGGCAATTCAGCCTTGTTGTTTCCAGTGCGGAAGAAAAGTGTCAGAAACGGTGGAAATCAGTGAAACAAACCCGATCAGGGTTATGGTGGTCGATGACTCCGCAGTTATTCGCGGCCTGACGTCCCGTATTCTTGAGGACGATAAATCGATACAAGTCGTGGCCTCTGTCGGCAATGGCCAGGTGGCTGTCAATAGTCTGGCGCGCCATGATGTTGATGTTGTTGTTCTTGATATAGAAATGCCGGTCATGGATGGGTTGACGGCACTGCCCAAGCTTCTGGAAATAGACCCCACGGTCAAGGTTTTGATATCTTCGACATTGTCGTCTCGCAATGCCGAAATCAGCATGCGCGCCCTCGAAGCCGGTGCCGCTGATTACATCCCCAAACCGTCATCAACGATTGATATCAGTAGTGGCGGTGATTTCCGACGAGAGCTGCATGATAAGGTGAAAAGTCTTGGTGTTGCCCGCCGCCAGCAGGTGGGGCCATCAAGCAGTCCGGAACGCTTGAAGGGCGCGGTACGTCCGGCAATATCCACGGAAAAAGCGCCAAGTGCGCCGGTTTCCTTGCGTAGACCGGGATTGTTGAAGCCGAAAATTCTTGCCATCGGTAGCTCAACGGGCGGTCCCCAGGCGCTGTTTGAATTTCTTAAGAATATCAGCCCGAGCATCGACGTGCCGGTTGTTATTACCCAGCATATGCCGCCAACGTTTACCGCGATCCTGGCAGAGCATATTACCCGGATGACCGAATGGACTTGTTCGGAAGCAAAGAATGGCGATGAGTTGCGCACCGGTCATATCTTGCTGGCACCGGGTGATTTTCATATGCTGGTCGTCAATAAAGATGGCAATAACGTTATCAGTATTAACCAGGACCCGCAGGAAAACTTCTGTCGTCCAGCCGTCGATCCGATGCTCAGAAGCGTTGTAAAAGTATTTGCGGGCAATATTCTTACGGTCATCCTTACGGGTATGGGCTCCGATGGTCTCAAGGGGGCGAAGATTGTCGTCGAAGCCGGGGGCACACTGATTGCGCAGGATGAAAAATCCAGTGTGGTCTGGGGAATGCCTGGGGCCGTGGCAAGTGCCGGAATATGTAGCGCCGTATTGCCGTTGAAGGAACTGGCTGGCTATGCGATGAAAATATTTGGTAAGGGCGCTTAAATGAAGGTCGAGGATTTCAATTTTCTTTCGACGCTTATTAAGCAGCGTTCCGGGCTGGTATTGACCGAGGATAAGTCATATCTGTTGGAAAGCCGCCTAATGCCGATCGCTCGCAAGCGTGGCCTTAAGGGGTTGGAAGAATTGACCCAGACATTGCGTACACACAAGGAAGAAGCCTTGATGCAAGATGTGACTGAAGCGATGACGACCAATGAATCCTTCTTCTTTCGGGATATCAAGCCGTTCGATATGTTCCGTGAGCAGGTGTTGCCGGAATTATTGAAAAACCGGGCCGACAGAAAATCGTTCCGTGTCTGGTGTGCCGCCGCTTCCAGTGGCCAGGAACCGTATTCATTGGCGATAACCCTGTTGGAGGCGGCTCAAAAACTGGCAGGATGGCGGACGGAAATAGTCGGGACGGACATTTCCCGGGAAATACTGGAGAAGGCCAAATCCGGACTTTATTCGCAATTTGAAGTGCAGCGCGGCTTGCCAATTCAGCTACTGCTTAAGTATTTCGAGAAGAAAGACGACATGTGGCAGGCCAGTTCGGCCCTGCGCACCATGGTCCAGTTTAAGGAACTTAATCTGCTCGGCGACTTGCAGAAAATGGGCAAGTTCGATGTCGTGTTCTGCCGCAATGTGTTGATTTACTTTGATCAGGAAACCAAGGGCAGGGTTTTGGACGAAATCAGCCGGATGATGCCGCCAGACGGCATCCTGTTCCTCGGCGGTGCGGAAACGGTCTTGGGTATCTCCGATAAATTCAAACCGGTGCCGGGGTTGCGCGGGGTGTATTGCCTGCAAGGCTCCTCGATGACTTTCGGCGCTTAGGGCCCAGATATCAAGCTTTGGCGGCCTTTAAACCCGCCTCGTCGTCAGATTGCGGGTCGCGCAAAACGTAGCCGCGCCCCCAGATGGTTTCGATGTAGTTTTCCCCCGCCGTGGCGTTGCTCAGCTTCTTGCGCAGCTTGCAGATGAAAACATCGATGATCTTAAGTTCGGGCTCGTCCATGCCGCCGTACAGGTGGTTGAGGAACATTTCCTTGGTAAGGGTCGTCCCTTTGCGCAATGACAGCAACTCAAGAATGCCATATTCCTTGCCTGTCAGGTGGACCGGGTTGCCGCCAACTTCGACGGTATGGGCATCCATGTTGACGCTTAGTTTTCCGGTGTGGATGATCGATTGAGCGTGGCCTTTCGAACGACGGACGATGGCTTGAATGCGGGCCATCAATTCGGCCTTGTCGAAAGGTTTGGTCAGGTAATCGTCGGCCCCTGTGCCAAGGCCGCGGACCTTGTCGTCGGGTTCGGTAAGTCCTGACAGAATAAGCACCGGGGTTTCGACCCGGGCGTCCCGAAGGCGACGCAAGACTTCAATGCCATTGATATCGGGCAGCATTAAATCGAGAATAATAATGTCGTAATCGTATAGTTTGCCGATCTCTAGCCCGTCTTCGCCAAGATCGGTCGAATCGACGACCATATTCTCGGACTCAAGCATCATCTGCAGGCTCTGGGCGGTCACCGGATCGTCTTCGACAAGAAGTACACGCACGGAAGGTTCTCCCAAACACTTTCAGATTCGCTATATTAACCATATATGTTAATAATTGTTAAGGTCTTTCCGCATCTTGAGGACGCCACTTAAAAGGCGTCAGTTTGCGGCCCTTATACGAATTCTTAAAGACTCGGCTGAGATAATCGGCAAAGGTTGGATTTGGGCGTCGAAATGGACTTGCAATACCATAAAATAATGAATTTGGATGGCCGGGCGTGAAAACACCAGCCGAGCAGATTCTCAGTGAAATTAGCCACTTGGCGGACCATTCGGTCTATGGCCGGGTGACGTCGATCGTCGGCCTGATGATCGAAATCCAGGGTGTCGAAGGCGAGTTGTCAATCGGCGATCGTTGCCGCCTTATCGGTCGTGGCGATCGCAAGGTGGTCTGCGAAGTTGTTGGTTTCAGGAATGAGCGGGCCTTGTTGATGCCCTTCGGTACACTTGATGGCATCGGCCTGGGGTCACGGGCGGAAGTCAGCCACTCGGACCCTTTGATCTATCCCGACATCAGCTGGATGGGGCGTGTCGTCAATGCCTTTGGCGAGCCGATTGATGGCAAAGGCCCCCTGACAAAGGGCCCGAAGCCTTACCGCATCCATGCCAAGCCGCCGAACGCCCACGAACGCCAGCGCGTTGGCGGCAAGATCGATTTGGGAATTCGCGCCCTGAATGCTTTCTTGACCTGTTGCAAGGGCCAGCGGTTGGGCATTTTTTCTGGCTCGGGCGTCGGTAAATCTACGGTCATGTCGATGATGGCCCGCCATACGGAAGCCGAAATCAGCGTTATCGGCCTGATCGGCGAACGCGGCCGCGAGGCCCGCGAGTTTATCGAGGACGACCTTGGCGAAGAAGGCATGGCGCGCAGTGTCGTCATTGTCGCGACGTCAGATGAACCGCCACTGGTTCGTCGGCAGGCGGCATATGTACTGATGGCCATATCCGAATTTTTCCGCGATCAACAAAAGGACGTCCTGTGCCTGATGGACAGTGTCACCCGTTTTGCCATGGCGCAGCGGGAAATCAGCCTGTCAGCGGGTGAACCGCCGGCATCGAAGGGCTATACACCTTCAGTGTTTGCCGAACTTCCCCGCTTGCTTGAGCGCGCCGGTCCGGGGGCCGCGGGGCAGGGTTCCATTACCGGCCTGTTTACGGTCCTGGTTGAAGGTGACGATCATAACGAACCGGTCGCCGACGCCGTCAGGGGTATCCTCGACGGTCATGTGGTTCTTGACCGGGCGATTGCCGAGCGGGGCCGCTATCCGGCGATTAATATTCTCAGAAGCGTCTCTCGAACAATGCCGGACTGTAACACGGAGGAAGAAAACGAAGTCATCAGCCGGGCCCGGAAATATCTTGCCACATATGAAGATATGGCCGAATTGATCCGCCTGGGGGCCTACCGCCATGGCAGCGACGGGGCCGTCGATGAGGCGATCCACTATTATCCCGGAATTGAAGGCTTCCTGTCCCAGACCATCAAAGACCATTCGCCATTGGCGACGTGTTACGATGAATTGCGGGCGATCCTCGGCATGCCCGTCGGCGCTGGCGTTGCCCCGCCACAGCCACAGCCACAGCCACAGCCTGGCAATGCCGAAGCCCCAGTCCTGGCGCAGCCGATGAACGAACAAGTCCCGGCGCAGCCGATGGACGAACAGGCCCCGGCGCAGCCGCTGGACGAACAGAGCCCGGCGCAACCGATGAACGAACAGACTTTAAGCCCCGAGACATTGCAACAATTGAACACGCTGGGCCAGCAATGACCCTCTTTAGGAGATATGACGAATGGCCCGTGGCCTAGAAACACTGATCCGCCTCAACGAATGGAGCGTCGATCAAAAGCGTCGAAAACTGGGTGAGGTCCTGGGCATGGTTGATGGCTTCCAGGCGGAAGCCAGGAAGCTGGAAGAAGATCTGGTCAAAGAACAGGCCGTCGCCGCCGCATCGCCCAATGAAGCGGGATTTCTCTATGGCTATTTTGCCGATGCTATTATTGATCGGCGGGCGATTATCAAGATTTCCATACAGCAGCTCGAAACGCAGGTCGCCGAGGCCCGCGAAGAAGTCAATCAGGCTTATCGGGAATTGAAGAAATTTGAGACCGCCCTGGAAACCAGGAAAAAACATGAGCAAGCAGAACAGGACCGGCAGGATCAACAGGTCCTCGATGAAGTCGGGATGCAGTCGTTTATTCAGAAGCGAGCCTAGATCAGGTCTGTGATGGTTGTCACATTGACCGGTCTACAAAGTTGCTATGAATAAAGCTGGATATTAAGAAGTTAAGCTTAAGTTCAATTTTTTTAGTTCTCATGTTATAGTGCTTTTCGTCAAAATATGAGACCTGTGGGAACGTAGAAACGTTCTTCCAAGAACTTAGAATAAGGGGGGCAGCGCATGGCGCAGTCAGGTTTATCCCAGTCAATTTCAGAGTCCGAGTCCGATGCTGGCACTTTTCAGGGTGTGCTACAGGCCACCGATGGCGGTAAGCTTACGGTTCCTGGCGAGTCCTGGCTGCTCAAGGCCGACTTTACCCCACAAGGCGGCGATCTTCTACTGACCGGCACGGACGGTGCGCAAGTACTGATCCGCGACTTCTTCAATCTTGATAATCCGCCCGA
>CBFDEA010000122.1:0-6100 GCA_965603695.1 uncultured Rhodospirillaceae bacterium
AAAAGAAACCCCCGCGGACATTCGTGTTGAAGTGGTCGTCCCAGTTTTCCTGATGGGCATCCATTTCAATGCTCTTCAACATCTCCGTCAGGGCCGGAGCCGCAGCATTGGCGGCCGCCCCTTTAGCCGCATGGGCGCAATCATGAACACCGCGAGCGTCGCGGTCGACAATAGCATTGTTCAGATTTTCCAGCAATTTTGGAAACTCTTCATTAAAAATCCCCAGCATAAACAACAGCTCCGTCGCGTCATCCTCGCCAAGAGTCCGCGCCAGCCTGGCCATATCGATGGGGCCGACAATGGTGGCTACATCTTCCACTGGTGGAGACACAGCCCCGGAAACCGCAACGCGATCGCCGCTCAGGCTTTCCAGAAGCATACGCAATTTGACGGCATCGACGGGTTTCGTCAGGCAGTCGTTCATGCCTGCTTCCAGGCAAGCATCGATATCGGCCTGGTTTGCCCCGGCGGTGACGCCGATAATGGGGACTGCGGCAACCGGCCCAGGCAGTGCACGGATCGCCCGGGTCGCCTCCAGGCCATCCATAACCGGCATGTGACGGTCCATAAGGATGGCATCGAATGACTCCGTTTCAAGAATTTTCAATGCCTCAAGCCCGTGCTCGGCACTGCTGACGCTATGGCCAACCCGACTAAGCACCCGTTCGATGACCGTGCGGTTGATGGCGTTGTCTTCAACCTGCAAAATCCGCAACGGATGGGCCGCCTGTTTGGCGGAAGTTACGGGGGCCACGGCTTTTTCCTGCTGCGCCAGAGAAGCGATCTCGCCTTCGTTGGCCAGGCCGAAGTGTGCCGTAAAGTGAAAGGCACTGCCTTTGCCGACGGTGCTCTCAACGGTAATTTCGCCATCCATCAAGCCTGCCAGGCGACGACAGATCGTCAGCCCCAGTCCGGTGCCGCCATATTTCCGGGCAACATCGACAGAGCCTTGGGCATAGGGGGTAAATAGTCTTTCCAGCACGTCGGCAGCAATCCCCTTGCCGGTATCGATAACGCTAAAGCTGAGAGACGCGGAGTCCCCGGATTGCTTTTCCAAAGCGACCTCAAGGCGAACCGATCCATGTTCCGTGAATTTAATGGCGTTACTGATTAAATTGAGGAGTATCTGACGAAGACGATGCGGGTCGCCGATCACGGCGACGGGAATTTCGGGATCGATACTGCTATCGAACTTAAGCCCCTTCTCCTTCACCCGGGACTGCATCAAGGCCATGGTTTGTTCGATGACTGCGGGGACGGAAAACGGCAGACTTTCAATTTCCAACTTGTCAGCGTCGAGTTTGGAAATATCGAGCAGGTCGTTAATGATAGTGATCAAGGCCTCGCCGGAGGCGACGATGGTATCGGCAAATTCCTTTTGTTCATCATCCAGGTCGGTTTCCGTCAACAACCGGGCCATGCCGAGAACCCCGTTCATGGGGGTCCTGACTTCGTGGCTGACGACGGCGATAAATTCCGTCTTTGCGTCGGCGATCTGTTCGGCCTGCTCCATGGCCTTTTTCATTAGCTGCTCGGCGTGTTTGCGGTTGGTGATGTCGACCTGGATGCTGACAATGCCGCCGGAGGTGGTTTTGCGCTGGAGAATATCGAGCCAACGGCCATCGGCAAGCAAACGTTCGAAATCATCCCAGCGCCGGTGACCGCGTGCGACCTTGGATTCTGACTCTCTTTCGATGGTCCCCCTTTTTGTGTCGAGCCGTTCCAGGTCGAGCCACGACACACCAGGCTGGCAGTCATCTTCCGTATAACTGTAAAATTCCATGAACTGGCTGTTGCAGGAAACGAGGCGGTCATCGGCATCGTAAAGGACAAAACCGGAGGAGATGTTTTCGACGGCGTCGTTTAGCAAGGCTTCGGCGGCGGCCGCCTGTTCCTTGGCTTTCTCCATCATTTGTTCGGCGTGTTTGCGTTCGCTGATATCGGTCACGATATTGACAACACCACCGGTCGGTACCGGCGCCGTGTTGACTTGCAGCGTTCGCCCTTCAATGGTCGTGCGTTCCCAACTTAGGGGTTCTTTGTCGAGTGGTTTTTCTTCGAGCCATGTGTCGGTCAGTTTCTCAGGATCACCGGGGCCGAAATCACCCCGTTCAGCCTGATAAATATTTTCGAGCCGGTAATGTTCGCCAACCTTAAGCAGACCTTCGGGAAAATCGTAGAGTTCCAGATATTTTGCATTGAAGAAGACGTACTTTTTATCTTTGTCGATATAACGAAGGCCGCCGGGAACATTGTCCATGATAGCGCGAAGTTGCGTTTCTTTTTCACGCAAGGTCTCCTCGACATGCTCGCGTTTGGTTATCTGGTGACTGAGCTGGCGGTTCCAAACGATGAAGACGATCAGAATAACCATCGCCACACCGCCCACTTGCAGGACCAATTTATAATCGATGCCCTGATCATAACGAACGGCGGCCCATTTCGATCGAATGGCCTCTTCCTCTTTAATTGTGATCGAGGCCAGCGCCTTATTAAGGATACCGATCAACTCCGGCCAGTCTTTACGCACACCGAAGGACAGCCCCGGCAGTTCAATATTGGCCGGTGCGGCAATTTTCAGATTGTTTAAATTGTGTTTCTTAATCAGGTATGTGGCGACGGCGAGATTGAGCACGGTTGCTTTGGTTTTGCCAACGGCGACGGACTGAAGCGCCTGCAGGGGATCATCATACATGGCCCGCACGATGCCGGGGTGTTCTGCCTTGATGCGGGTCGTCGCGCCATAACCGGTGATCAAAGCGATCTCCTTGCCGGCAAAATATTCCAGCCCGGAGAATAAAGGGTGATCGTCACGCGTTACGACAACCACGGGAACCGCAATATGCGGCCGGGTAAAGTTTATATAGGACTCAAAATTGGCAGTGCCTGCTATCGTTGGCAAAACGTCGATGCTCGTGTTTTCAACGCCTTTAAGGACGTCCTTCCAGGAAAGATCAGAAACAACCTCCATGGTAATGCCGAGCCTCTCGCTGATAAGGCGGACATAATCAGACGCCATGCCGGAAAATTTGCCGTCTTCATCGACAAATTCAAAGGGCGGGTACATGGCGTTGATACCCAGACGCATGTGCTCATGCTCTTTCAACCAAGCCCATTGTTTGGTGCTCAACTGAAGCTTCTGAAGCTTTGGCGTTTCGCTTTCGCCGCTCCACTTACGGCGAAGAAGATCCAGTTGTTTTGGATCCAGGGTATCCATTGCCTTCTCGAAGATAGCAGCAAGGATCGGCCAATCCTTGCGCACCGCGATGTTGAGCTTGCTGTATTCGGGATTGCCCAACTTCAATTCACCAGAAACGACCAGACCGGTCATCATCTCGCGACGAATTAAGTGGTTGAGCACCGTCAATTCACCGAGTGCCGCATCGGCCTTGCCAAAAGCAACGGCCTTCATGGTTTCGGTCGCGTCGGCACCCAGGTGCAAATTAATACCGGGGAAATCTCGCTTGAGGATTTCCTCCTGGAAGAACCCCTTGGTCACCGCCACGGTCTTGCCATCAAGCTGCTCGAGACGCTCGTAAGGTTTGTCCTGGCGGCTCAGAATGGCGTTCGGGTTCGAGGTATATGACCGGGTATAGTGCATATACGTCTCGCGGTCCGGGGTCCGCACGATGTTCAACATCACGTCCAGATCGCCGCTTTTCATCAACTGTAGAAAACCGTCCCAGGACGGCCCGGTAATGAATTCGACCTTGAGGCCGACCTTGGCCGCAAGCAGTTTCATATAGTCGATGGAGAAGCCCTGCGGCCTTCCCGATTCGAAGAAATTGAAGGGCGGCCAGTCTTTTTCGTTGTGGACGCGAATAACGGGATGTTGATCGAGCCACTGGTGTTCCTGTACACTTAGGTTCAGCTTTTCGCGCACCCCTTCGACATCGGCCTCGGCGGCTTTCTGGATGATGATTAACGACCAACGCCGTTCAATCGCCTGCCTTTCTGCTGGATCGATAAGCGCCATTCCGGCATTGATCACATCGATAAGGGCGGTATTTCCCTTCTTGGCGGCGGTGAACCATGTATTGCTGTAGAGCGGCTTATCGACGGGGTATTGAAAATCAAACCCCAACCCGGCCTTTTGCAAATGGTAGAGCCCGGTCGGCGTATCGGCGGCGAAAACCTTGATCACGCCGCCTTTCAGGGCGGACATCAGCGACTCGTAACTTGCGAAGCCGAAAATATTTTCAGGCGGCAGCTTTTCTTTCAGATAGCCCTCGACAAAATCGCCGGACAGAACGCCGACCCTTAAATCCTTCAGGCCCTCTACGCTAACAATTCCGGCGAGGCTTTTGTGGACGAAAAAATGGGTATCGGTTTCGGTTAGCGCAGAGCCGTATTGAAGATACTTGTTACGCTCGTCATTGAAGAAAAGACCGGCATGGACATCGGCCTCGCCGTCACGGACCATGCGCAAGGTTTCCTCCCAGGAGGCGGCCTTGAATTCGATTTCGATGCCGGTCTTTTTCGACCACAAACGCCACAGATCAACAATCAACCCATCGGCTTGCAGTTGGTCATTCTGGAAGTGAAACTGCACGCAATCGACACAGTAGGCGACAGTGATCCTGGTCGGTTTGGCGGCCCCGGCAGAAGACATAACCTGGCTAAATACACCCAGGAACATGCCAAGGGTGACAATAAGTTTAAGAACACACCTCATTGGCAAGCCTCACAACAATCAGGGGCCTGCGTGCTGCATACGGTGCGGTCGCGGCCCGCGGCCTTGGCCCGGTACAAGGCCTTATCGGCGCAGATCGTCAGGGATTTGCTGCACTTGGCATCGGGTATGGCAATGCCGATGCTGACGGTTATTTTCAGCAGTCCCCCTTTGCCGTCGGGGATTTCCAGTTGGCGGGTCGCCGTAAGCAAGCGCTCGGCTACGATCTGGGCCTTATCCTTATCCGTATGGGGCAGGAAAATCAGAAATTCCTCGCCACCGGTTCGGCCGAGAACATCATGGGTGCGCAGGACATCGCCCCAGACTTTGCTGACGCCGCTCAAGACCGCGTCACCCCTGTCGTGACCGAAGTTATCGTTGACCGATTTGAAATGATCCAGATCAAGGGCCAATAGGGCATATTCCTGATTGTAGCGTTCGGCCCGGCCGATTTCTTTTTCCATCATCTCGAAAAAATGGCGGCGGTTACAAACGCCGGTCAGCGGATCAGTGCTCGACAAACGGGTCAGCTCTTCATTTAAGGACAAAAGCTCCTTGCGGGCGCGACTAAGTTGCAAGTGATTGCTGACCCGGGCGCGGACGATGGAACTGGTGATTGGTTTGTAAAGATAATCGACGGCGCCGAGGGATAGTCCCTTTTCCTCATCTTCGACCTCGTCTTTGGAAGTCACAAAAATGATCGCCGGGGATAGCGCCTTCTTGCTTTCGATAACCCGGCGGCAAACCTCGAAGCCATCAATATCGGGCAGCATGATATCGAGCAGGATAACGGCGAAATCATCTTCTTCGATCATCTCTAGGGCTTCAGTTCCGCTCGTGGCAAAACTCACCGATGCCAGTGGCGACACTGCCTTCGAGAGGATCTGAGCATTAAACTTCGAATCCTCGACTATGAGTATTTTTTCGTCGCTAAACTGCATCTGGGCCCCCGTTTATTCAACCCTGATAGATATCAAACACTAATCGAACGCCCGATATGTAGCACGGCTTTTTCTCCGACACCGATGGAGAACATGATTATCAATGACAATTTGGGACTTAAGTTAATATTTAACAAATACAGTTTTTCCATATAAACTATTGATTATGGCAATAAGTGTAGCACATCTGCGGGCCTTCCACGGAGTCGCCATGGAAGGTGGATTTTCGAAAGCGGCACGGGCGCTGAACATTTCGCAATCGACGCTGTCTCTGCATGTGTCCGCCCTCGAAGAAGGCTACGGCGTTCAGTTATTCGAACGCCGGGGACGCATGGTGACCTTGACAAAGTTCGGCGAAGACCTGCTGCCAATCACCGGCCAGTTGTTTGAAAGCCTGGAACGGGTCGAAGATCTGTTAACCGGGGCGATGGATTTAAAAGGCGGGTATTTGTTGCTCGGCGCAACCGGCCCCAATCAAATACTTCCT
>CBFDEA010000123.1:0-6012 GCA_965603695.1 uncultured Rhodospirillaceae bacterium
CTCGGCAATGCTTGCGGCATAACGCAGCGTGCCTTCAACGGGCAAGGCGTCCGGGGAAATCTGTTGATAGGCGCGCCGGGCATTGTCGATGAACGCGCCGGTTTTCGCTTCGACTTGCGGATCGAGGTCGAAAAGCACGACATCCAACCCATTGAGCAAACAACGGGCCGCCCATCCCGCACCGATAACGCCGCCGCCGAGCAAGCCGACCGTTTTAATATTCCTCATCGGCTCGGCCTCGTCAGTTTAAGTTTGCGACGCACCTCTTCGGGACCGATGACTTTGGCGTTCATGTTTTCAAGCAGTGTCGCGGCGCGCTCGACCAAACCAGCGTTGGATGTCTTGACGCCTTTCGATAAATAGATGTTGTCTTCCAGACCGACCCGGACATTGCCACCGGCCAGCGCCGCCATGGCGACAAAAGGAATTTGCATGCGGCCAATGGAAAAGGCCGAAAAGACGCAATCCGACGGCAGCGAATTGACCATGGCCATAAATGTGTTCGGGTCGTCCGGTGCGCCGTAGGGAATACCCATGCACAACTGGATCATCACTGGATCGTCGATCAGGCCTTCTTTGATCAGATCCTTAACCATGACGATGTGACCGAAGTCGAAGACTTCGAGTTCGGGCCGAACACCCAATTTTTGCACTTGGGCGGCCATGGCCCGCAAGGTGTCGGGCGTATTGGTCATGACGTAATCGCCACCGGCGGCGAAGTTCATGGAACCGCAATCGAGTGTGCAGATTTCGGGAAGCAGGTTGGTCACATGAATAAGGCGCTCCGTAGCCCCCGCCATGTCGGTCCCGCCATCATCGAGGGGCAAGGGGGTTTCCGCGCCGCCGAGCACCAGGTCGCCGCCCATGCCCGCCGTCAGGTTGATAATAACATCGACATCGGCGGCACGAATGCACTCGACAGTCTCTCTAAACAATTCGGGATCACGAGAGCCCTTTCCGGTTTGCGGATCGCGCACATGAATATGGACGATAGCCGCACCGGCCTTGGCTGCGTCAATTGCCGAGTTGGCAATTTCTTCCGGTGTCACGGGAATATGTTCACTTTTGTCGGCGGTATCACCGGCACCAGTCACGGCGCAGGTCAGGAAAACTTCCGAATTCATATCATATCCTCCCCAATTTATTTGAAGAGGAAGTCTATTGCCTGTCTTCTTTAGCTTTGATACATTTTTCGACACTATGCCCCATTTATCGACAAACGCTCTCACTCAACATTTTGGCTTTCTGCTGTTGCCGAAGTTCAGCAGCCTGTGTCTGGCCAACGCCCTGGAACCGCTCAGGGCCGCCAATCTTATTGCCGGGCGCCCGCTTTACCAATGGAGCCTGTATTCCCTTGATGGCAGTGACGTCGTCAGTTCCAGCGGACTGGCGACGGGATCGTGCACACCGCTGGCCGAGGCAAAGGACATCGACAGCCTTTTTGTGGTTTCCAGCTACGATTACAAACGTCAGGTTTCGAGACCATTGTTGCGAGACCTGGTCAGGCTGTCGCGCCAGGTCCGCATCCTCGGCGGCCTGGATACGGGAAGTTTTCTTCTCGCCGAAGCCGGCCTGCTTGATGGTTATCAGGCAACCGTTCACTGGCAGGAACTGGGGATTTTCGAAGAGACTTTTCATGACGTCGTCACCCTCAGCGACCGTTTCGTCATCGATCGCAAGCGGATCACCGCCGGCGGGGCCACGACAACCCTTGATCTGATGCTTCACCTGATCGCCGAGCGCCACGGCGTCGCCCTGCGCCTGGATGTGGCGGCGTTGTTTATTTACGACGGCAGCCATCTTGCCGAAGACCCGCAACGCCCGCCACCGCCGATGGACTGGCAACCCTTTCCGGCTGGCATGAGTGCCATTGTCGCGCTCATGGAAAGTAATATCGAGGCTCCTTTAAGCATCGGCGAAATTGCCCGTCGCCTTGGCCTTTCGCAAAAGAAACTCGAACGCCAAATCCGCCGCATTCTCGACACGACGCCGGTCGGCTATTATCAGCACATTCGCTTATCGGCGGCCCGTTCGATGATTATGGAAACGCTCTTGCCGGTTTCAGAAATCGCCGTGCGCACCGGCTATACCTCGGCCAGCGCCCTGACCCGCGCCTTCGCCCAGCATTTCGCCATGACCCCAAGCGCCTTAAGGCGTCGGATTTTGGGGTAACAGAGAAACACTACGACCGGCCCAGTCGGGAAGCACGGGGACACAGGCCGTGCGTAACGCCGCCTGAACATCTTCAGGCAGCGCCGCCGTTTTGCCCGCCCGGGTATCAAAATGTAGACCTAAACATTCAAGCGTCGCCCTTTGCACCCCATCAACGCTCATCACATGGGCAATATGAAGACGCTTGGCATCAAACCCCAGGATAAATGAGTCGATGTCCATGATCGCCGGGGCGCGGACTTCCTTGAGGTAGCGGACATGGCTTTCAACGCTGTAAATAGCCCCGCCGGTGCGTTCGAAATAGGGGACGCCAATGGCAAAATGTTCCTGAAGCGCCCACGTCGCATTGCTGAACGGGACAAGATAATAGGCTTCATTCAAATGCCCGTAAGCATCCAGCCAGATGTCTTGAACGGGCTCGCTGTGCAATTTCAAGCCGCCGGTAAGAGCACTCATTTTTAATTTTCCTGTCTGGCGGTTAACCGACCAGCTTCAGGCCTTCCTGAAAAGCCTTGATGTTCAGGTCTGTAAACTTTTTTGGCACACTCACGCGGATCGCATTTTCGATAATACCCAACGCACACAGGCTGCCTTCACCGCTGAGTGCGCCCAGAGCGACGATATTGGCGACGCGAGGATTTCCCAGTGCCATGGCGGTTTCAGATATCGGCAATGCAAGCACCCTGAAAGCCCCCTTCGGCGGGGCCGTGACCAGGTGCGTGTCGGTGATGACCAAAGCGTCATCGCTGATAATATCCTCATCCGCCTTAACCGCCACCTGATCGAGTATCAGCATAAAATTGATCTTCGTTACCAACGGGTAATCGGGTTCTTCCAGGCCGATAACAAGATCGGAACGGCTGAGCCCGCCGCGCGACGTCGGTTCGTAACTTTGTGACTGGGCGACAATCTTGCCGGCATCGGAAAATGCCCGGGCAAAGATCTTGGCCGCAAGTTGAAGACCCTGCCCGCCAGAACCGCTGAACCGCATTTCGAATTCCTCGGGCGAAGCGGCTGCTTTGAGGTCTTTCCCGGCCATCACGACCTTCCCTTCTTCGCCGTGGCGATCAGTTGACGGTAGCTATCGCCGTATTCAGGGCGGTCGTTTTCCACCAACACGCCTGTCGGCAAGCGGTTGGGGCGGAAGGGTTCATCGACGATGAGCCCGCCATATGAGTCCGGGCGCATCTGGCTTTTCTGACCGAGAATCATTTCCGGCGAGTTGCCAAGGTCGTTCTTGCGACCGTAAATTTCGGTACAATCGGAAATCACCTCGACGAATGAAAAGCCTTTATGGGTGATCGCATTCTTTAAAATATTTTTCAGGGTCGGGGTCTGCAATGTCACTTCGCGACCGACGAAACTGGCACCGGCGGCTTCGGCCAATTTGCATGAATCGAACGTCGCCTCGGTATTGCCAAGCTGCGTCGTCGTCGTGTAACGGTCTTCGCTTGTCGTCGGCGACACCTGGCCGCCTGTCATGCCGTAAACTTCATTATTGAGCATCATGCAGGTGATATCGAGATTGCGACGACACGCATGAATCAAATGGTTGCCGCCAATAGCCAGGCAGTCGCCGTCGCCGGTGATGACGATGACTTCCAGATCGGGGCGCGCCAGTTTCAGGCCCGTCGCGTAAGCCAGTGGGCGGCCATGGGTGGTGTGGAACGTGTTGGCGTCGACATAAGCCCCCAATCGCCCCGAACAGCCGATACCCGAAACGATGGCGATATTATCTTTTTTCAGGCCGATTTCGTGGATTGCCCACATCAACGCCCTCAGGGCAATGCCATGACCGCAACCGGGGCACAGGAAATGCGGGAACAGATCGCGCCGCATGTATGACATGACGTCGAAATGCTCGTCGTTTGAGGCATCGACGGCTTCTTTTGTTTTCGCCATATCAGCCGACTCCCTCAATTGCTGCAAGAATATCGCTCGGCGTGATCGCTTCTCCATCGATCCGGTTGACGCCGCCGACGCGCTCTCGACCGACGATGCGTTCGACTTCAAGAATAACCTGACCGGCATTCATTTCCGCGACGATAATGTGCTTCACTTTTTTCGCCGCCTTGGCCAGCGCACTTTCCGGAAACGGCCAGATTGTCACCAGCCTGAACAGGCCAACCTTAACGCCCTTTTTGCGCGCTTCCTTGACGGCCCCTCTAGCGGCGCGGGCCGAAATTCCGTAGGCGACAATAAGAATATCGGCGTCCTTGACCTGCACTTCGACGAAGTGGTCGATGACCTTGCGGTGCGGTTCAAACTTGTCGAGCAAGCGCCGCGATACCCGTTCGACCGTTTGACTATCCTGTGTCGGGAAGCCGCTTTCATCATGGGTCAGGCCGGTGGTATGGGCCCGGTAGCCGTCGCCGGGGCGGGCCATGGCCGGGATCATATCCTTGCCTGCAGCGTAAGGTTGGTAGTCAGCCGCGGCAACAGTGGCCCACTTGCGCTCATGGGTTTCGATCCCGGCTGGATCTGGAATACGCACGGTTTCGACCAGATGGCCAATCACTTCATCGATCAGCAACACCACCGGGGTGCGAAACTGTTCGGCAAGATTGAAGGCGCGGATGGTCTGCTCATAGACCTCCGACACCGAGGCCGGAGCAATGACGATGATCGGATGATCGCCGTGCGTTCCCCAGCGGGCCTGCATGACGTCGCCCTGGGCCGGACGGGTCGGCATGCCGGTCGATGGACCGCCACGCATGACATTAACGATGACGCAGGGGACTTCGGCAATAATGCCGTATCCGATGTTTTCCTGCTTCAGGGAAAAGCCGGGGCCACTGGTCGCCGTCATCGATTTGACGCCGCCCATTGAGGCCCCGAGCACCGCCCCCATGGAGGCGATTTCGTCTTCCATCTGAATAAAGACGCCACCCATGCGGGGCAGTTCCAGCGACATCCGTTCGGCCACTTCGGAGGACGGTGTGATTGGATAGCCGGCATAAAAACGACAGCCCGCGGCGATCGCCGCCAGGGCGCAGGCGTTATTGCCTTGCAAGTTTTGAGTCTCGGTCTTGGGAGAGGCTTTGCTCATGGCCGGGCTTATCCCTGTACTGCCGCGTCGGCCCGTTCGGCCGAGCGGTGAACGGTTATCGCGAAATCGGGACACAGCCATTCGCAGATTCGGCAACCCGTGCAACGTTCCGGATCGCTGAGCACCGCCTTCAAGCGCTCATCAAGCTTGAGGCAGCGTTCCGGGCACATCTTGACGCAGATGTCGCAGCTCTTGCACCAGTCCGGGTTAATGTCGAGCTGGACAAAATCGCTAAACTCATCATGTCCAACGCCGCGCCCCACGGCTGACAGCTTTTCAAGGTCCAAGTCCGCCGCCACCAGGCCTGGGTCTTCGTGCACGGCACTTGCCCAGGCGCGGCCCATCTCGAATGCTTGCAGGTTAATATCGATGGTTTTGGCCGGCACAAAACGCGAAATAGTATCGCGCCAGACGTCTTCTGAAAATTCCAGCGCCGACGATAAGAGCCCAAGCAACACCGTGTTGGCGGCCCGTTCGTTGCCCAGTTCACGGGCCATGCCGGTCGCGTCCAGGGCGAAACCTTTTTTCACGCCTGATAGAATTTGCTCGGATGTTTCGCGCGCATAACCGGCTTCGGCGCCGCGCTTGCGGTTGCGGCAGGCGAACGGCGGCACGATGTGCTGGGTATCGGAAATAAAGGTGCCATCACCCGGCCTTAAGTGATTGACCCAGCGCAGTGCCTCGGCCCATTCCAGTGCCAACAGCACGTCGACCGAACCCTTGGGGATCGTCGGCGAGTGAACTTTTTCGCCGTAGCGCACATGACTGAACACGCCGCCACCGCGCTTGGC